>JBKPPN010000170.1:0-4386 GCA_046733575.1 Candidatus Methylomirabilota bacterium
ACCCGCCGCCCCATGACCCGACAGCTGAGGACGAAATCCACCACGCGTGCCGCGTCGCCGTCACGCTCCACGCTGACGATCCCAGTCAGTCCCGACGGGCCGAAGCGGTCGGCGACGTCGAGCGTCCACAGCGCTCGGTGCGGCTG
The DNA here is from genome assembly GCA_046733575.1 of Candidatus Methylomirabilota bacterium. GTDB lineage: Bacteria > Methylomirabilota > Methylomirabilia > Rokubacteriales > CSP1-6 > JBKPPN01. The sequence goes on from JBKPPN010000170.1 coordinate 147, forward strand.
CCGCGCCCACTCGTCGAGCTCCGCCTCCGTGAGCCGACGCGTGCTCAGGTTCATCTGGTTCGTCTTGTTGAGCAGCTGCGCCGTCCGCGGCAGGTTGGCGGCGGTGAGCGGCGAGGCGTGCACCGTGAGGCCAAGGCCAAGGAGCCAGTCGTCGATCGACCCGACGTCGCGGCGCAGGTCGTCGCGCCGCGACTCCGCGCCGTACATCTCGGAGCGCGCCGCGTCTTCGCGCGTCATCGCCGGTGCGTCGAAGCAGCCGAGCGAGTGGAATGCGCTCGGGTAGAGCAGCGGGTCGTTGGGCCACTCGGGCACGAGAACCTCGGGGAGCGCCTCCCGCACGCGCGCCCGCTCGACCGGGTTGTCGTCGATGAACACGACGGACTGCAGGCCCAGGTTCAGCTCCGCCGCCAGCTCCGCGATGTTGCGGGCCTTGTCGCTCCAGTTGATGCGCCAGCCCACGAAGTCATCCGGTCGCAGCACCATGGCCGGGTGGCTACGCATCGCCTCGAGCGCCACCGACTCGGTATTCTTGCTGACGACGGCGAGGACGACGCCGCGCCGAGTGAGCCGCTTGACCGCGCGCTGGAAGTCCACGAAAGCCTCTCCGACGCCGTCGTGGCCGCCGAGGCGGAGGTTCTCCCACCCGACGTCGCCGACGATCCCGCCCCAGAGCGTGTCGTCGAGGTCGAGGACGAGGAGCTTGCGCGCCTCGCCGGTGAGGCCCCGGACCGCGGCCTTGATGTCGCGCGCCGCCTCGGCGAGCACCTCACCCTGGAAGGCGACCTTTCCGAGGTACCAGCCCTTCGCGCTCGAGCCCGCGCGACCAGCCGCCGCCACCCAGCGCTGCGCGTCGAGCACGAACAGCGACCCGGCGTCGGCGAGCCGCGCCATGAGGCGCTGGTTCATGGTTGCGAGCGCCCAGCTCGCGCCGCCCGGGCGCGCGTCGAGCATGCCGAGTCCGCGGTGATGGGGCGGGAGCGTCCAGGTGGGAACGAAGCCGAACCGGTAGCGCGACGTTCCGCGCACGAGGATGTCGCAGAACGCGTCCACGTCGGCGACGAGCTCCGCCTCCGTCGCGGGCTCGTGCTGCACAATGCGGAGGAAGGCCGGCGACACGAGCTCCGGCCGCGTCCAGACGAGGACGAGATCGGGCGGCCGATCCGCCCCCGCGTCTTGCGTCCCGTCACGCATGAGCGACTGCACCACCTGGCCGAACGGCGCCTCGACCACCTCGATGCTCGGCGCGTCCGAGACGTCTCGCAACCGGGCGGCGAGGTCGCCCGTGGTGAAGTCAGCGAGCACCACGGCGCGCAGCGCTGCCGGCGGCACCGGCCCGACCGAGGCAGGGGCAGTCGCCGTCGCCGGGATGAGCCCCTGCTCGGCCCGCAGCGGATCCGCCGTGTCGGTGGCGACGGCCGCGCGCTCGGCGAGCGTCTCCGCGTCATCGGCCTCGCCCTGCGAGACGCGGCGCAGTACCCGCGCCGGGATGCCACCGGCGACGACGCCGCCTGGAATCTCCCCCGAGACGACGCTGCCGGCCGTGATCACCGACCCGGCGCCGATGCGAGTGCCTGGCAACAGCGTTACCCTGCCGGCGAGCCAGACGCCGTCTCCGATCTCGATCGCCCGCGCGTGGGACGCACCGGCGCGCTCGACAGCGCGGTCGTCGGCGTCGACGACATCCAGCTCCGAGTCGGCGATGACCGCGTACGGACCGATGCTGACGTCGGCGCCCACCCGCACCGCATGGCGGGCGGTGATCGACGTGCCGTAGTTGATGCGCACGCGATTGCCGATTTCGACGGTCGCGCCGGGCGCGGCCGCGAGCTCCACGGGCGCGTAGGTGGAGTTGGCGACGAAGTCGTCGCCGATGACGAGACGCCCCTCGTTATGCACGATGGGTCGCCCGATGGTGCGCGCGCGCGCACCGACGGCGTCACAGGCCCGCAGGTACCATGGCGCGAGCGCCGTGGCCGCCAGGTAGCGTCGGCCCTTGGTGAGCCGGGCGGACATCGGGAGCTCGCGGTCGCGGTCGAGCGAGCGGCGAATCTTGGCGCGGAGAGTGTCCATCGAAGATGAGGGTGGACACGGGCGCCCGAGGGCTGCCTCGCCCATCGGGACGTGATCCAACCGCGCACCACACCTGGGAGTGGGGGGCCATGCCAGTCTCCAGGCGTGACACCCGCGCCGTCGCGGGGGCTACGGGGAGCCGAGCGGGCGCGCCGCCGACCGTGGGGAATCGCGTAAAGTCAGCGCTGACGCAGGTCTACGATACGTCCGCGGGCACCGAAGTCAAGCATTGTGACGAGATCGTAATGCGCGCGACCGCGCTGCCGAACACTTCGACTCGCGACGTGTGCAGAGCGGCGTGAGAGCTAACCGGTGGCGCTCCCCGACCGGGCGGGTGCCGTCCCCGGGCGCCCTCCCACGGTGCGGCGGCGAATGGCTCTGCGCGCGGGCTCCTCGACCCACCTCAGGATGGCGAGCGAGAGTACAATGGCTACGAACAGGTAGACCCCGAGGTCCCACCCACTCGTCAGGCGGTATCCCGGCACGAGGGCGGTCAGCTTTCTCAGATAACCGTCCAGCGGGCTGTGTATGAGGTACAGCGCGTAGCTGGCCTCGCCGAGACGAACCAGCGGGCGCGAGGCGAGGACCTGCGCGATCACACCGTCCCTCAGCGCGAGTGCGTAGATGGCGAGGGCCCAAACGGGTGCGAGTACGCCATCCCGCACGAGGAGGAAGGGCAGCCAGCTGGTTAGGGCAAGCGCGGCGCCGGCGGCGAGCGTTGCGGCGCCGGCGAGAAGGCGAATTCGACGAGCGCTCGTAGGGGGGAGCGTGGCTCTCGCGTCCCGCTCTCGTACGCGGAGATAGACGAGACCCGTCACGACGCCGATCAGGAACTCGGGAAGGTGCGGGATGGGATGAAACTTGAGCGCGTTGAGCCAGAAGCCACTTTCGAGGTGCGTGGGCCCGGCGCCCCCATTCCACGGCGCAGTCGCGAGATAGATCGCGGGCGGCACCAGCCCCAGCGCCCAGACCACCGCGCCGAAGGCGAGCAGCGCACGTTTTCGTTGTCGGGCGAGCCGCACGCCGACGAAAGGGAAGAGGAGATAGAAGAACGCTTCGACCGACAGCGACCACCCGGGGCAATTCCACCGGCAGGCCGCCGTCGGCCACCAGCTCTGCAGGAGCACCGGCGCCAGCGCGAGCGACGCCGTCGCTCCATGGACGTCGCCCGGCGACGCCGGCGCGCGGAGCATGTGGGCCACCTCCGGCGCGGCGAACGCGAGCGACAGTAGATAGACAGGGTAGATTCGCGCGACGCGCGCCCACCAGAACTCTCTCGTCGAGCGGCGCAGCGCACCGCGGCCCGGGTCGAGGTAGTTGTAGGCCAGGATGAACCCGCTCAGCACGAAGAAGAGCGAGACACCGACGAACCCCGATTCGACGAGCTGCCTGGGTGCGCCGTGCGCGGACGGGAATCGCCACGGCACGGCGTGAAACAGCACGACTCCGAGAGCAGCGACGAAGCGCAACCCGGTCAGAGCGTCGAGCGCGGGTGCGGAAGCACCGCGGTCGACGAGCTTCGCGCCATCCCCGAGTGGCGACTGCGTCGGCGGTGAGGGCGCGAGCTCAGTGCGGCGGTCGACGCTGACGCCGACTGGCGTGCTCACGAAATACCCGAAGAGGAGTCGGTCAAGGCGAACGGCTGCGTGCTGGAACCTACCGGCAGCGCAGGCGCCTGCGTCCTCGCAGGGGCACTGGCACTGGCAGGGGCGCACGCTCGCTACCGGAGGGTGAGCGGCCTCGGCGCCACGCTACGTTAGGTGTGCGTGAGGAGCCTCGCAACGCTGAACTCCGCGAGCCGGCAGGGGCGCTCTGGGTGGCGCCCGCCGGCTCGCGGCGACCTGCCTCGTGCCTGTACGGAGGGCCAGGGATTCGAACCCTGAAGTCCCTTTCGGGACGGCGGTTTTCAAGACCGCTGCATTAGCCATTCTGCCAGCCCTCCCGACCCGGCGCGGCGCCGGGCGGTGCACGTCAAATATGGCGCCACGATGGGCCCGCCGGGACTCCCGTTCGCTCCCCGCGAAACCCCCACAGCGTGTCAGTGCTTCCTCCGGCAGACACACCGCGCGGCGCGGCGCACACTGTTCCCGGTGCCCCCGCGTGCACGGTCGCGCAGGGCCTCGGCCTCTCACCGGGAGGGCGTATGCTGCAGATTCGCGATGTCATGACG
>JBKPPN010000171.1:0-10040 GCA_046733575.1 Candidatus Methylomirabilota bacterium
GGCACGGTAGTCAGACGCGTGCGGCGTTCCGTGCGTGTGGCTCTGCTCCTGCTCGTCCTCGTCGTGCTGGTCCTCGTTCCTGCCTTCGCGTCAGGGTACTGGGTCCGGATCACGACCAACGTGTTCCTCTACGTCGCGCTCGCCGGCGCGCAGAACATCATCGCGGGCTACGCCGGCTATCCCGCCCTCGGCAACGTCGTGTTCTTCGGACTCGGCGCGTACACGGCGGGCGTCGGCATGACGAGCGCGGGCCTGCCCATCGCGGTCGCGCTCCTCGCGGCCGGCGTCGTACCGACGCTGTACGCGGTGCTCCTCGGTGTCCCCATCCTGCGCACGCGCGGGCACTACTTCGTGATGGCGACGATCGGCGTGAACGAGGCCACGCGCGAGCTCGTCGCGAACCTCGACACGTGGACGGAAGGATCGCGCGGCATCACGCTGCCCATCCTCGACCTCGCGCCGCGCGCCAACTACGCGCTGTTCTACGCGCTCATGCTCGCGGTGGCCCTGGCCACCGTCGTCACCACGGCGTGGCTCAGCACCAGTCGGCTCGGCTACGCGCTGCGCGCCATTCGCGCCAACGAGGAGGCGGCCATCGCCATGGGCGTGCACGCCACCAGGTACAAGGTCATGGCGTGGGCGCTGAGCGCGCTCTTCACGGGACTCGCGGGCGGCGTGTACGCGCTGTGGACGACGTTCATCGAGCCCGCCGGCGTGTTCAGCGTGCTGGTCGTCGTGAAGTTCATGGTCATGCTGCTCCTGGGCGGCCAGGGGACCGTGCTCGGTCCCGTGCTGGGCGCCGTCGTCATCGAGCTCGCGTCCACGCTGCTGTGGGGCGGCTTCCCGCAGCTCCACCTCGGGCTGTTCGGGATTCTCGTCGTGCTGATCGTGCTGTTCGTGCCCGCGGGACTCATGGACCTGTTCACGCGTCGCTGGTCGTTCCTCGCCCTGGGGCGACGCGTGGTCACCGCGACGGGCGCGTCGTGACCGCCATCCTCGAAGCGCGCGGCGTGACGCGGCGGTTCGGCGGCGTGCGCGCCGTCGCGGGCGTCGACTTCGCCGTCGAGGCCGGCGAGATCTTCGGCGTGATCGGCCCGAACGGCGCGGGCAAGACGACGCTGATGAACCTCATCAGTCGGCTGCTGCCGCTGTCCGCAGGGGAAATCTTCTTCAAGGGCCAGCCGCTCTCGCGCGTGCCGGCGCACGCCATCGCGCGGCTCGGGATCGCGCGCACGTTCCAGATCGTGCGGCCGTTTCCCGGTCTCACCGTGCGGGAGAACGTCGCCATCGGGCCGCTCTTCGGTCGAGCCGGCCTGCGCGCGGGCATCGCGGAATGTCTGCGTCGCGCCGACGCCACGCTCGATCTGGTCGGACTCGGCACGCGTCGCGACGCGCCGGTCACCACGCTCACGCTGGCGGGACGCAAGCGCCTCGAGCTCGCGCGCGCGCTCGCCACGGATCCTGACGTGCTGCTGCTCGACGAGGTGATGGCCGGCCTCAACCGCACCGAGGTGGCCGAGGTGGCCGCGCTCGTGCGCGAGATCAACGCGCGCGGCGTGACCATCGTCGTCATCGAGCACGTCATGGAAGTCATCATGAACGTCTCGCGTCGCATCCTGGTCCTCCATCACGGCGAGCGGATCGCGCTCGGCCCGCCCGCGGAGGTGGCGCGCGATCCGCGCGTCGTGCAGGCCTATCTGGGCTCGCGCTGGGCCGCCCGGGCGCAGGCGTGAATGCACTGCTCTCGGTGGAGAAGCTGCATGCGGCCTACGGCGACGCGCAGGTGCTCTGGGACGTCGACCTCGCGCTGGAGCCGGGTGAGATCGCCGCGCTGCTCGGACCGAACGGCGCGGGCAAGACGACGTTGCTCAGAACCATCGCCGGGCTCCTGCGGCCCACCGCCGGTCGCATCGTGTGGGACGGCGCGCCGCTCGACGGTCTCCACGCGCACGAGAGCGTGGCGCGCGGCATCGCGCTCGTGCCCGAGGGGCGTCGCCTCTTCGCGGGGATGACGGTGACGGAGAACGTCCGCATGGGCGCCTATCTCCGTCGCGAGCGCGCCGGCGTGCGGGAAGATCTGGAGTGGATCTTCGATCTGTTCCCGCAGCTGGCCGAGCGCCGGCGGACACAGGCGGGTTCGCTGTCCGGGGGCGAGCAGCAGATGTGCGCGATCGCGCGCGGCCTGATGGCGCGCCCGCGGCTGCTCATGCTGGACGAGCTCTCGCTCGGGCTCGCGCCCGTGATCGTGGACCGGATCGTGGAGATGCTCCGGCGCGTCCATCGGGAGCGGGGAACGACGATGCTCGTGGTAGAGCAGGACGTGCAGATGGCCCTCGAGCTCGCGTCGCATGCCGCCATCCTCGAGGTCGGCCGCATCGTGCGTCGCGCCGCGGCGCGAGAGCTCATGGACGACCCGCGCGTGAAGACGGCGTACCTCGGCCTGTGATCGCGCAAGAGCTGCTGAACGCGATCCTCATCGGCGGCATCTACGCGTCGATCGGGATCGGCTTCTCGCTCGTGTACGGCGTCATGAACCTCCTCAACCTCGTCCACGGCGCGGTGATCATGCTGGCGGGCTATGTCACCTACGCCATGTTCCGCGCGTGGGGCCTGGACCCCTTCGTGTCCATCCCGGTGACGATGGCGCTGTTCTTCGTGTTCGGCTATCTGGTACAGCGGCTGCTCATCAACCGGATCCTCGCCGCGAGCGTGCTGATGTCGCTCATCCTCACGTACGGCATCGACCTGGTGCTGGTGAACGTCGTGCTGCTGGTGTGGAAGACCGACCTGCTCGCCGTCACGCCGGCGTACGCCGGCGCCAGCTGGACGGTGGCGGGGATCGTCGTGTCGAAGATTCGCGTGGCGATCTTTCTCGTGAGCGGCCTGCTCACGGCGCTCATGTACCTCTTTCTCGATCGCACGCGCACGGGCAACGCCATCAAGGCGGCCGCGCTCGATCGCGAGGCAGCGCAGCTCGTCGGCGTCGACACCATGCACATCTACGCGATCACGTACGGGATCAGCTCCGCGCTGGCCGCCGCGTCCGGCTCGATGCTGGCGACCATCTACACTCTCACGCCCACGATCGATGGGATCTACCTGAGCAAGGCGTTCGTGGTGGCCATCCTGGGCGGGCTCGGCAACATCACGGGCGCGGTCGTCGGCGGTCTCGCGCTTTCCTTCGCCGAGTCGCTGGGCGTATTCTTCCTCGGTCCGAGCTATCAGGAAGTGATCGGCTTCGCGATGTTCCTGCTCGTGCTGATCTTCCGTCCCTACGGGCTGGTGGGACGGCGGTTTTTTGCGGAGATTTAGCGTACGGGGGGGCCGTCTCGGCCCCCCCGGGCGGCTCGGAGACGGCCGGGCGGAGCCGGGCCGCTCCTCGGGCGAGCGCAAGTGAACTTTCGCGCTCGGAATAGTCGAGCGAGTGAAGACATCGTCGGACGCATGCACAGGAGACAGACATGACGGCGGAAGAGATGCTTGGGAAGCATGTGGCGCGGTTCGTGGATCGGGTGGCGGACTGGGATGCGTTCGCGGACGCGCGGATCGATGGGTACCGGAGGGCGCAGCATCGGTTCATCGGGCCGGGGGGGTCGGGGAAGCAGGATGCGCGGGTGATCCCGCCCGATCATTTCACGTTGAGCATCATGTTCGTGCCGCCGGGGCAGGGGAATGCGCCGCACACGCACGAGGTGGAAGAAGTGTTCTTCATCCTCGAAGGCAAGGTGAAGGTGTTCATGGAGGACGCGGACGGGCGTCGCGCCGAGACCGTCCTCGGGAAGTGGGACTGCGTGTCGTGCCCCGCGAACGTGGTGCACGGGTACGAGAACGTGGGACTCGAGCCGGCGTATCTGCAGGTGATGCTCGGGAAGGGGAAGCCGGAGCTCATGGGCTACGTCGATCCCGAGCTGCAGAAGAACCGGGACGCGCACCTGCGCGTCGGTGCGCGATGACCGCCCTCGGCCGGGCGTCGCTCGTCGTCGCGGCGTTGATGTTCGTCGCCGCGTCCGCGCGTCCCGCGTGGGCGGAGACCAAGACGCTCACCATCGGCATCTCCATCAGCTACTCGGGGAAGTTCGCGAAGGAAGGCGAGCTCGGCCGGCAGGGGTACGAGCTCTTCCGCGAGCTCGTGAACGAGCGGGGCGGCATCAAGGCCGGCAACGACCGCTATCTCGTCGAGTACAAGTACTACGACGACAAGTCGGACCAGGCCACGGCGGCGAACCTGGTGGAGAAGCTGATCACCGAGGACAAGGTCAAGTACATCTTCGGTCCGTTCTCGAGCGACATCACGTTCGCCACCAGCGCCATCGGGGAGAAGTACAAGGTCATCACGATGGCCGCGCTCGCCAACGCGGAGAAGGTCTACACGCGGGGCTTCAAGTACACGTTCGGCGCGTTCCCGCCCGCGAGCGAGGGCCTGTCCACGATCCTCCAGATGGCCTCGGAGCTCACGCCGAAGCCCCAGACGGTGGCCATCGTGTACCCCGACGCGCTGTTTCCCTTCTTCGGGGCGAAGGGGGCGAAGGAGCGCGCGGAGAAGCTCGGCATGAAGGTCGTCTACTTCGAGAAGTATCCGCCCACCGTGAAGGACCTCACGCCGATCATGACCCAGGTCAAGCAGCTCAACCCAGACGTCTTCCTCACGTCGGCGCTCCTCGAGGACTCGATCTTCGTCACGAAGGCGTACCGCGAGCTGAAGATCAACTCCAAGCTCATGGGCTTCACGACCGGACCCGCGGTGGTGGACTTCATCAAGGCGCTCGGCGACACGGCGGAGTACACCGTGGGCTACGCGTGGTGGTCGCCCACCGTCCGGCTCAAGGACGACTTCTTCGGCACCGCGCAGGACTACGAGGCGCGCTTCGAGAAGCGGTGGAAGGAGACGGGCAACTACATCAGCGCGGCGGCCTCGGCGGCCGGCCTCGTGCTCATGAAGGCGATCGAGAAGGCGGGATCGATCGACGTGGAGAAGGTCCGGCCCGTCCTCGCCGCGACGGACATGGAGACGTTCTACAACGTGATCCGCTACGACGCGACGGGGATGAACGTGGGCGGCTTCGCCGTGCTCATCCAGGACCAGAAGGGGAAGGGGGTGACCGTGTATCCGCCGAAGGCGGCGGAGACGAAGGTCGTCTACCCGATGCCGGGCTGGGACGACCGCAAGAAGTAGCGGAAAAGTAGCGGAGGCATTCGCGGGTCGAACGATAGAATCGTCGCGTCCACGCATTGGACAGGAGGACGCGATGCAGAGACTCGCGCTTGTCACGGGCCACCTCGGCCTCGTCGTCGTGCTCGCCACCGGCTGCGCCAAGTCACCCGCCACCGCCGTCTTGCCGTCCGCGTCGACGCCGGACCTCCGCGTGAGCGCCACGCCGGTCGAGCGGGTGGTCGACACGGGCACCGCGCGCCCGCTCGACGGCGCGGGCGGCAGCGTCATGGGGCAGAGTCCGGGCGGGCTCGGCGGAAGCGGTCAACCGTTGACGCCGGGACGGTTCGAGCCGCGCGGCTTCGTCGTCGACGCCAACCTGAAGGACATCTACTTCGAGTTCGACCGCTACGAGATTCGCGCGGCGGACATGAAGGTCCTCGACGCGAGCGCGGCGTACCTGAAGGCGAAGCCGAGCCTGCTGGTGATCGTCGAGGGGAACACCGACGAGCGCGGCACCAACGAGTACAACATGGCCCTCGGGGAGCGACGCGCGCGGGCGGCGATCAGCTACCTGGTGTCGCGGGGCATCCCGGCCAACCGGATGAGCCTGGTGAGCTACGGGGAGGAGCGGCCGGTGTGCGGCGAGCGATCGGAGTCGTGCTGGGCGAAGAACCGGCGCGCCCACTTCCTGGTCAAGGCGCAGTGACGAAGACGGGGTGACGGCCCGATGCCGTCACCCCGTCGCTCTCAGCGGCTGCCCGGCTTCTTGTCGCCGTCTTCCGCGACGTCGACGACCAGGATGGCGCAGCGGTCGGGCGCCGTCGCCGAGGGGGCACGGCGATCGGGATTCCCCCGGCGCTCCCGGAGCGGACGTACGCCGCGGCTGCGTCGCTCACCGCTGCGGCGGTCGAGGATGACCTCGAACGCGGGCGTCGCGGCGAGCCCCTTCTTCAGCTTCTCGTAGAGGTCGGCCCGGTCGCGAGCCACCACGACGATGTGCTCGGCGCGCGTCTCGAGGCCCGCCATCAGCTTGTTCAGGCCCTCGGGCCGTCCCCAGTCGAGAAAGCGCGCCAGCGTCGTCCAGGTCTCGCTGCCGCAGGCCGGGCACGCGTCCGAGATCTCGAAGCAGACGTCACAGTCCAGGCACAGCGCGAGTCGCTTCAACGGCCAGTGCATCTGCGGAACCAGCTTCCGGGGACTCTTCATTATCACGGGGTCGCCTCCGTTTCGAGCAGTCCTGGCAAGACCGGTGCCAGACCTTTTCTGCGCGGTCACGCGCGATTCCTTCGCGGCAACCGTGCCGCCCTGGCGGAGCGTGCACGACTGGACCGCCAAACTGGCCCGCGCTCTTGAGATGAGAAATCGGCATTACGGGAAACAGTCGACACAGGTTCGGAGGGAACCATTTCCCGTATAGACGTCACGCGTCCGCGAGTCACATCACCCGGTCTGCTAGACTCCCTGCATTTCCCGCGGAGGGACAGGGAGCAACCATGATCAAGAGGATCGGGATCGTCGGCGCGGGCGCGATCGGATCGGTGGTGGGGGGCCTGCTCACCCGGGCCGGCCGCGACGTCACCCTGATCGACCAGTGGCCCGAGCACGTCGAGGCCATGAAGAAGATCGGCCTCCGCCTGAGCGGCACCTGCGGTGAGCACGTGGTGCCCGTCAAGGCGTTGCACCTGCACGAGGCGCAGAGCATCAGCGCCCCCTTCGATGCCGTCTTCATCGCGGTGAAGTCGTACGACACCGAGTGGGCGACCTACCTCGGTCTGTCCTACCTGGCCCGGCCGGACGGCGTGATCGTCGACTTCCAGAACGGCATCAACGACGAGCGCGTCGCCGCGATCGCGGGCAAGGAGCGCACGCTGGGCTCTGTCATCACGATCAGCGCGGGGATGTACGAGCCCGGGCACGCCATGCGGACCGACTCGGGCACGATCGGCTTCAAGATCGGCGAGCACGACGGCCGCGAGACCGAGCGTGCCAAGGAACTGGCCACGCTGATGAACGCGGTGGCGCCGACGAAGGTCACCAGCAATCTGTGGGGCGAGCGGTGGTCGAAGCTGGCCGTGAATTGCATGGTCAACCCGCTGTCGGGCCTGAGTGGGCTCGGCTCGGCCGAGGTCCGCATGGAGTCCGTCCCGCGCCGGCTCGCGGTCCACGTCGCGGCCGAGGTCATCACGGTTGGCCGGGCGTCTGGCTACGAGGTGGAGCCCATCTACAGCATCGACGCCCAGCGCTTCGTCGACGCCGCGGCCGGCAAGGGGATCAAGGACGTGGAGCGCGACATGTCGGCCGACGCCAAGAGCCGGATCGGCGGACGGCCGTCGATGCTGCAGGACGTCATGAAGAAGCGACGCACCGAGGTCGAGTACCTGAACGGCTACGTCGTCGAGCAGGGCCGTCGCGTCGGTGTCCCCACGCCGTTCAACGCGGCCATCGTGGACGCCATCCGGAGTCGCGGCGTCGGGTTCAGCTCCGATCCGCGCAACCTCGACGCCATCGCGGCGCTGCTGCCGAGGTAGATGCCGTGGGAGGCTTCGCCGAGTTCGAACGTCACGATGGCCTGGGTCTCGCCGATCTCGTGCGTCGCGGTCAGGTCTCGCCTGAGGAACTGCTCGAAGCTGCCATCGAGCGAGTCGAGCAGCGCAATCCCGTCGTCAACGCCGTCGTCGCCAAGCTCTACGACTACGGACGCACGGCGATCGCGGCCGGCCTCCCCAACGGTCCCTTCCGCGGCGTGCCGTATCTCCTGAAGGACCTGAGCGGCTACCTCGCGGGAACGAAGACCACGCGCGGCTCGCGGTTCTTCCTCGACACGCCGCCCGCGACGATCGACAGCGAGCACGTCGCGCGGCTCAAGCGGGCCGGCCTCGTCATGTTCGGCCGGACGAACTCCTGCGAGATCGGGCTCAGCCTGACGTGCGAGCCGCAGGTCTACGGTGCGACGAAGAACCCCTGGGACCCGACGCGGATCTCCGGGGGCTCGAGCGGCGGCGCCGCGGCCGCGGTCGGCGCGCGCATGCTGCCCATGGCTCACGCGAGCGACGGCTTCGGGTCCATCCGCGCCCCGGCGGCGTGCTGCGGCATCGTCGGCCTCAAGCCGACGCGCGGCCGCAACACGATGGCGCCGTACGCGGGCGAGGGACTGGCCGGACTGTCGACGGAGCACGCGGTGACCCTCACCGTGCGCGACAGCGCGGCGCTCCTCGACGCGACGGCAGGGCCGGGTCCTGGCGACCCCTACTCCGCCGCGCCGCCGGCGCGACCATTCGTGCAGGAGATCGGAGCGGCGCCCGGGAAGCTGAAGATCGCGTTCACGAAGCGGACGCCGAACGGCGCGCGCGTGGACGCCGAGAGCCTCGCCGCCCTGGCGGAGGTCGCGAACCTCTGCGCCAGCCTCGGGCATCACGTCGAAGAGAAGGACCCCGACGTCGAGCGCGAGGCGATCATCCCGACCTTCCTCACCATCGCCGCCGTCAACACGCTGGTGAACATCGGGTCGCATCCGACGAAGGGACGGTCGGCGCTGCCCCACGAGGTCGAGCGGGTGACGTGGGGCACGGCGGAGAAGGGCCGCGCGACGTCGCCGGCGGATTACGTCCGAGCCACGCAGACCGCGCATCGGCTCGGCCGTCAGATGGCCGCGTTCCACGCCGACTACGACCTGTTGTTGACACCAGGCCTGGCCACGCGTCCGGTGAAGCTCGGGCACATCGACATGATGATGGACGACGTCGACGAGTACTGGCGACGCGTGTTTACCTTCAGTCCATTCACGGTCTGGTTCAACATCACCGGCCAGCCCGCCATGATGCTGCCCATCGGCAGCAGCGTGGACGGCTATCCCGTCGCGGTGCAGCTGGTCGGGCGCTACGGCGACGAGGCGACGCTGTTCCGTGTCGCCTCGCAGCTGGAGTCCGCGCGACCGTGGTTCGATCGTGTGCCTCCGACGGTGAAGTCCGAAGCGACAGGGACGAAGATCAAGCAATGAAAGGCATTCTGGGTTACGGCGTCTACGTTCCCTACTACCGGCTCGATCGCAAGACGATCGCCCAGGCGCTCGGGGCGTCGAGCGGCTCCGGCACCCGTGCCGTCGCCTCCTACGACGAGGATTCGACCTCCATGGCCGCCGAGGCCGGACGCGCCGCGCTGCGCTCCGTCGGCGCATCCCGTCCGCGCGCGCTCTACTTCGCCACCGCGGTGCCCGCGTACCTCGACAAGACCAACGCGACGGCCATCCACGCCGCGCTCGGTCTCGACGCGTCGGCGTTCGCCTGCGACATGCTCGGCTCGGTCCGATCCGGGGTCGGCGCACTCCGTGCGGCACTGGACGCGGCGGCGCCGACGCTCGCCGTCGCGTCCGACGTCCGGACGGGACGGCCGGGCGGCGCGGACGAGCGGGACGGAGGCGACGCCGCGGCCGCATTCATCTGCGGCGACGGAGACGTTCTCGCGGAGCCGGTGGCGATCGCGTCGGAGACCACGGAGTTTCTCGAGCGCTGGCGGGTGCCCGGCGACCCGGCGTCGAAGCAGTGGGAGGAGCGCTTTGGCGAGCACGCTTACGTCCCGCTCGGTGAGAGCGTGCTCAAGGAGGCGCTCAAGCAGGCGGGCGTCACCGCCCCTTCCGTCGACCGCCTCGTCGTCACGGGACTGCACGCCCGCGCGGCGCGTCGCGTGGCCGCGTCGTCGGGGGTCAGGAAGGAAGCCCTCGCCGACGATCTGACCGCCACGATCGGCAACACCGGGACCGCGCACCCGGGCCTGCTGCTGGCCCACGCGCTCGACAGCGCGGCGCCGGATCAGTTGATCGCCGTCGTGTCGCTGGCGGACGGCGCCGACGCCGTCGTGTGGCGGACGACGAAGCGCGTGGAGACTCACCGTC
>JBKPPN010000172.1:0-7464 GCA_046733575.1 Candidatus Methylomirabilota bacterium
CCGTGCAGCACCGCGGCGGCGACGACCGCCATGGCGAGCGGTCCCGTCCACGCGGCGAGAACCGGCGTCACGTTCGGCGGACCAGCAGGGCGGCGAGGGCGAGCGCGGCGGCCGCCATCGGCGCGACGGCGGCCACGTACCACCAGATCAGGCTGACGCCGCCGACACGGAGCGTGCCGAGCGCGAACGGCCCGTACGCGAGGACGCCGGCGCCCGCGATGATGACGAGCAGCACCAGCGTCGCTGCGCGTCGCGCTTCGAGGCTGCGCATCCGCGGCAGTATAGCAGCGCGATGCCCAGAAGCCGCGGAACGCCGACGCGCGCCGCGGCCGAGTTGACACGTCCTGCCGATCCATCGATGCTGGCCAAGGACGCGGTGCCTCGCTGCGTCACACCCCGAGCGCGGAGAGACCGACGGCATGGGCGACGATTCGATCCAGCGGGTGATGCTGATCACGGCGCATCCCGACGACACGGAGTTCGGCGCGGGCGGCACCATCGCGAAGATGGTCAAGGAAGGCCGCGAGGTCGTCTACGTCATCGCCACCAACGGCGACAAGGGCTCGGGCGACCGCACCATGACGCCGGAGCGCCTGGCCCGGATCCGCACCGAGGAGCAGCGGAACGCGGCCCGCGTGCTGGGCGTGGCCCACGTCACGTTTCTCGGCTACCCCGACTGCGAGCTCGAGGACACGCGTGATCTCCGTCGCGACGTGAGCCGCGAGATCCGTCGCTTCCGTCCCGACCTCGTGATCACCATGAACCCGCATCGCACCAAGAACCTGGGCGCCTCGCACCGCGACCATCGCACGATCGCGGGCGTCGCCCTCGACTGCGTCTATCCGCTCGCGCGCGACCACATGGCGTTTCCCGAGCTGATGCCGGATTTCGAGCCGCACAAGACGCGCGAGATCTACGTCATGCAGTGGGAGCACCCGGACGTCGTGGTCGACATCAGCGACACCATCGACCTGAAGCTCAAGGCTCTGGCCTGCCACGAGAGTCAGTTCGGCGACTTTCCGTCGCTGGAGAAGCGGGTGCGGGAGCGGAATGCCTTTCTCGGCAAGGCGCAGGGGTTTGCGTACGCGGAGTGCTACGACCATATCCGCATGGACCGGTGAAGCGGTTGCTGACGACGATCTGTCGTTTGCGCGCGGCGGGTGACTGACGGAGCGGGCGACGGAGAGCGAAGCGGCGGGGTCGCTCTCACCACGACCCGCGACGCTCCGGTGCTTGCGCCAGAAGTTCCCAGCCGCGTCGTTTGCGGCGTCGTGTTCGTTGGCGGGGAACGGGTGAACCGGACTCCGCCCCTCCGCTCTCCGTCGCCCGCTCCGTCAGTCGCCCTGGGGACCGCCCGTTCTCTGTCGTCCTGAGTGCTGGGGTGCCCTGATGCGGCGCACGCGCATCGGGGTGGTTGTGACGCGCGACCGGGGTTGAATGCAACGTTTGGCGACGCGGGGGTGGCGAGCGCGAGGGTAGAATGACGGGCGTGGCACGCCGTTCGGTGGTCCTCGGTGTCTTCTGTCTGCTCCTTGTCGGCGTCATCGGCCTCGTGTGTGCCGATCGGTCTGCGCGCGCGGAGGGCGGCGGCGTTGCTCCGCCGGACGCGAAGGCGTTGCGGGAGGCGGTCGTCACGTTGACCGCGACGGAGATGGCGGGCCGGGGCTCGGGGACGGAGGGGGGGCAGCGGGCGGCGGAGCGGATCGCGCAGTGGCTCGGAGAGGCGGGGTTGCAGCCGGGTGGGGACGACGGGACGTTCTTGCAGTGGTTCCCCGTGAGCGCGGCCAGGCAGCTCGGGGTCGGAAACGTCATCGAGGCGCCCGCGCTCAGCCTTGCGCTCGTCGCGGGGCGTGACTGGATTCCGCACGGTGGGTCGGCGAACGCCGCCGTGAGGGGCGACGTCGTGTTCGCGGGGTATGGCGTGAGCGATCCCGCGGAGGGGTATGACGACTACACCGACGTCGACGTGCGGGGGAAGATCGTCGTCGTGATGGCCGGTGCGCCCATGCACCTGCGGTCGCCGCCGGCGACGCGACCGGAGAAGGTCATCGCCGCGCGCGCGCGCGACGCGGCGGCCCTCCTCGTCGTCGACGACACGCTCCCTGCCCTCGACTCCACCGACACCGCCATCCCCTTCCCCTCCGGCAACGTCACCACGGCCGCGGCCGACCGGCTGCTCGCGCCGGCCGCGACGACGGTCGCCGCGCGCCGGGGCGCAATCGCGGCAACGGCGCACCCGGCGTCGGTGGCGCCGGGCGTCACGGTGCGCGTCCGGGTCGCGCTCGAGAGCGAGTCGCGGCGGACGGCGAACGTCATCGGCATCATTCCGGGTCGCGATCCCGTCCGATCGCGCGAGACGGTCGTCATCGGGGCGCACTACGATCACCTCGGCGTCGTGCGCGGTCAGGTGTATCCCGGCGCGGACGACAATGCGTCCGGCACCGCGGTCGTCGTCGGGCTCGCGCGAGCGTTCGCGCGAGTCGCGGCGGTGCGGCCGCCCGCGCGGACGCTCGTGTTCGCGCTCTTCTCGGGTGAGGAGATCGGGCTGCTCGGCTCGGAGCACTACGTCCGTCATCCCGCGCGGCCCATCGCGAGCACGGTCGGCATGGTCAACTTCGACGAGGTCGGTCGCATGCGCGATCGTCGCGTCGAGATCGGCGGCCTCGACAGCGGCGACGGGCTGCGGCCACTCGTCGACGACGCCACGGCGGGCCTGGGCCTCGAGGTTGCGCGGCGCGGGACACCGTGGGCGCCGTCGGACCACGCGAGCTTCTACACGGCGGGCGTGCCCGTCGTCTTCTTCCACACGGGCACGCATCCCGACTATCATGCGCCGACGGACACGGCCGATCGCCTCGACGTGCCGGGCATGGCGACCATCGCGCGTGTCGGCGCACGTCTGGTGGAACGCCTCGCCGACGTCGCCACGGCGCCCACGTACGCGTCCGTGCCGCGCGAGCGTCCGGCCGCGCGGCGGTCGACCGAGAGCGGCGCGTTCCTCGGCGTGGCGGCGACGGGAAGCGGCGAGCTTCGGATCTCGCACGTGGTCAACGGGAGCGCGGCGGAGCGGGCGGGCATGCGGCCGGGCGACGTCATCGTCCGCATGGCCGGCGCCGGCATCGACAGTCTCGACAGGCTGCGCACCGCGCTTCGCACGTACCGGGCGGGCGACACCGTGCCGCTGGTCTACGTCCGCGACGGCGCCATTCACGACACGTCGGCCACACTGGGGGAGAGATGACGCCGAGCGAGGATCCCAAGGCCGCCACGACGTTGACCGAGACGATGCGACGGCGCGCCGCGCTGTCTCCCGACGTGCCCTACTTCCACCTCTACGGCGAGACGATCACGTACGGGCAGCTCTGGCGTCAGACCGGACGCTACGGCGGCGCCCTCGCCCGCGCCGGGGTGACGGCGGGCGACCGGGTGTGTCTGATCTATCCGACCTGCGCGGAGTTCTTCT
Source organism: Candidatus Methylomirabilota bacterium (assembly GCA_046733575.1). Taxonomy (GTDB): domain Bacteria; phylum Methylomirabilota; class Methylomirabilia; order Rokubacteriales; family CSP1-6; genus JBKPPN01. The sequence continues at coordinate 3,464 of JBKPPN010000172.1, forward strand.
ACACGTTTTTCGGTCTGCTCCGACTCGGCGCCGTGCCGGTGCCGCTCTACCCGACCCTCGGTGTGGAAGGCACCGCGAGCATCTTCCGCAACGCGGAGGCGTCCGCCGTGGCGACCATCGGCTGGTTCCGCTCCGGCGTGGACGAGAGCGTGGCGCTCGCGCCGTCCGTGCGCACGGTGCTGGAGCCGCCGGATCTCGACGTCGACGGCCCGGAGCCACCGACGATCGACGCGAGTCCCGACGCGCTGGCGTTCATCCAGTACACCTCGGGCAGCACGGGCGCCCCGCGCGGGGTGATGCTCACGCACGCCAACGTGGTGGCGACGATCCGGTTCATGGCCGAGGCGGCCGGGCTCACCGCCGACGATCGCGTGGTGTCCTGGCTGCCCCTCTATCACGACATGGGATTGATCGGCTGCGCCTTCACGCCGCCACTGAGTGGCGCGCCGATCTGGCTGCTGCCGCCCGATCTCAAGAACCCGCGCCAGTGGCTCGAGCTCATCACCCAGGTCCGCGCGACGTTCACGGTCTCGCCGGACTTCGGCTATCGCAACTGCGTGCGGAACGTGCGCGACACGCGCGAGTTCGATCTCTCGACGCTGAAGGCGGCACTCTCCGGCGCGGAGCCCGTGCGGCCCTCGACGATCCGCGCCTTCGAGGAGCACTTCCGCCTGAAGAACGTGATCGCGCCGTGCTACGGCCTCGCCGAGGCCACCCTCGCCGTCGCGATCCATCCCCGCGGGGCGCCGCTCCGCTTCGACGCCACGGGCAAGTTCGTATCCGTCGGTCAGCCCTGTCGTGGCGTCTCGGTGCGCATCGCGGCGCCGCGCAGCGACGAGAGGTTCATCGATCAGGTCCTGGGCGCGGACGAGGAGGGCGAGATCTGCGTCAAGAGCCCGGGCGTGATGAAGGGCTACTACAACAATCCCGAGGCGACCGCGCGCGTGCTGTCGTCCGACGGCTGGTTACGCACGGGTGATCTGGGGTTCGTCGACCGCGACGGTTTCCTCTTCATCACGGGCCGCATCAAGGACGTCATCATCCTGGGCGGCAAGAACGTCGCGGCGATCGACATCGAGGACGTGGCGGACGGCGTCCCTGGCGTGCGGTACTCCGCCGCCGTCGGCATCGACAGCGAGCGCACCGGCACCCAGCGGCTCTACGTGGTCGCCGAGGTGCGCGACGAGTCCGCGCCGCCCGAGACGCTGACGGCCATCACGCGCGAGATCGTGAGTCGCGTCCACACCGCGCGCGGGCACCGTCCCTCGCGCGTCCTGCTCGTGCGCGCGAGCACGATTCCCAAGACGTCGAGCGGCAAGATCCAGCGCGCGCGCCTGGGTCAGATGGTGCGCGAGAACGCGCTGCGCGACCGCCTGCTCGGCCGGGACGACGCGTGAGCGCCGCCCCCGCGCTCGAGATCGGCTGTCACCTGCCCGTCTACGGGCCGAGCGCCACCCGCGAGACGATCGTCACGTTCGCGCGCCGCATGGAGGCGCTCGGCTACGACTCGCTGTGGGTGAGCGATCACATCGTGATTCCGTACGACATCCGCTCGCGCTATCCCTACAACGCCACGGGCGACTTCCCGCTCACGCCCACCACGACGTTTCTCGAGCCCCTCGCGGTCATGGCCCTCGTGGCGGGCGTCACCGAGCGCGTCAGGCTCGGCACCACCGTGCTCGTCCTGCCGCATCGCCATCCCGTGCTCGCGGCCAAGGCGCTCGCCACGATCGATCACCTGGCGCCCGGTCGCGTCATCCTCGGCGCCGGCGTGGGGTGGATGCGCGAGGAGATCGAGCTGCTCGGCGCGCCGTACGACCGCCGCGGGGCGTGGACGGACGAGGCGATTCGGGTCATGCGCGCGTGCTGGACGGAGGAGCGGCCGTCGTTCACGGGTGAGTTCTTCCGCGTGCCCCCCGTCGGCTTCGCCCCGAGACCGCCGCGCGGGTCGATCCCGATCTGGATCGGCGGCCACACGCCCCGCGCGCTCCGCCGCGTGGTCGAGCTGGGCGACGGCTGGCACGCCGCCTTCGCCACCGCGGCCCAGATGGCCGACGGGCTCGCGACGCTGCGCGCGGAGTGCGCCCGCCAGCGCCGCGACGCCGCGTCGATCACGGTCAGCGTGCGCGTGGGCCTGGCCGCCAAGCGGTCGGCCGGCGAGCTCGTGTCGGAGCTGAAGGCGCTGCGCGACCTCGGTGTGCGCCACGTGGTGCTGGAGAGCCGCGCCCGCGACCTCGGCGACATGCTCGCGATTCACGAACGCTTCGCCGCCGACGTCCGTCCGCGGCTCTCCGCCAGCTAGATCTTCGCGCCGGTCTTCGCCCAGTCGTCCAGGAACTTCTTGAGGCCGATGTCGGTGAGCGGATGCTTGATCAGCATCTCGAGGACGCTGAAGGGCATCGTGGCCACGTGCGCGCCCGCCTTGGCGGCGTCGATGACGTGGAGCGGGTTGCGGATGGAGGCGGCGAGGACCTGCGTCGAGAACCCGTAGTTGCGGTAGATCTCGCAGATGTCGCGCACGAGATCCATGCCGACGGCGCCGATGTCGTCGAGGCGACCGAGGAACGGGCTGATGTAGCTCGCGCCCGCCTTGGCGGACAGGAGGGCCTGGGGCGCGGAGAAGCACAGCGTCTGGTTGACGCGGATGCCCTTGCCCGAGAGGTACTTCACGGCCTTGAGACCGTCGCGCGTGAGGGGCACCTTCACCACGACGTTGGGCGCGATCTGGGCCAGCTCCTCGCCCTCCTTCACCATGTCCTGGAACTCGACGGCCACGACCTCGAGGCTCACGTCGCCGGGGACGGCGGCGCAGATCTCCTCGACGTGCGGACGGAACGGCCGCTTCTCCCTGGCGATGAGGGACGGGTTCGTCGTGACCCCGTCCACCACGCCGATGGCGACGCCTTCCTTGATCTCGTTCACGTTCGCGGTATCGAGAAAGATCTTCATGGCGTCCTCCTTCGCTCGTCGACAGGACGGCTCGACGCCCTCCATGCCGCCCACCTCGGGGACGGCGCGACCACGCCGCCACCCGTTGCGTCACGTCGATGATCTACGCGCGCTCGATCGTCACCCGCGCCCCGCTGCGCACCCGCTTGAACGCCGTCGCATCGCCCTCGATCCGCCCCAGCACGTTCACGGCGCTGGCGGGCCGGATCTCGTCGCCCCGGCTCGCCGGCGTCGGTCCGAAGAAGATGCAGAAAGCCTGACCCGGCGGCCAGTAGCCCAGGTCGCCCATCTCCACGACCTCGCGGCCGCCGTCCTCGCCCAGCTTCACGCCGATGCCGAAGTAGATCTCGTCGCCCCATGTCTGGGCCGCCGCGGTGATCGGCAGCGCGGCCCACACCGCGTCCGCGGTTCGCGAGGCGTTGAGGGTGGCCGGCATCGACACCCCGCCGGCGGTGATGCGGATGGCACGCGCGCTCAACAGCCCAGACTAGGCTCGGCCGCGAAGAGGTGTCAAGGAAGCGCGTTGCGCTGCGCGTGATAGCGGGTGAGCGCGGCGTCGAGCGCGACGCGATCGGGCAACGACGACCACCCCTCGCCCTCCACGGCGAGCGAGCCCGCACACGCCGCCGCCGCGGCCGCCTCCCACGCGTCGGCCGTCTGCTCGTAGTGGACGAGGAACGCCGCGGCGAAGACGTCGCCCGCGCCGGTGGCGTCGCTCTGCACGGCGGGCCGCGGCTTGATCTCGTAGCGCTCGCCGTTCACGAACACGAACGCCCCGTGACGGTCGGCCGTCAGCACGCCGATGGGCACGCGCTGGTACAGCTCGACGGTGGCCGCCTCGTGCCCCGCCACGTCCTCCTGGCTGAGGAAGATCGCCAGGAGGCGGCCGACGAGAAAATCCGGCGGCGACCAGGGCCGAAACGTCAGGCCGCCCTCGCGATCACGCGAGCGCATCCAACCCTGGGCCGCCGCGCCGACGCTCGCGTCGGGGAACGCCGTGACGACGAGCGGCTCGACCTCGTCGATGACGGGCGCGAGGAGCACGACCCGCG
>JBKPPN010000173.1:0-3989 GCA_046733575.1 Candidatus Methylomirabilota bacterium
GCGCGTGATCGGCATGCCCGATCGACGGCTCGGTGAGGTGGTGGTCGCGTGCGTCATCCCGCACGGCGAGCGCACGGTGACCGTCGACGAACTCCGGGCGTTCTGCCACGGGCGAATCGCGAGCTTCAAGATCCCGCGCGAGGTCGTGCTCGTGACGGACTTCCCCATGACGACGACGGGCAAGGTGCAGCGCGCGGCGCTGCGCGAGCGCGTGATCAACCGACACGGGGGCTCGACGCCCCCGAATCCCACCGGCACGGGGACGGCGCGGCGGAGCTCCGCCGTCCCCCGGGTCAGCCCAGGAGCATCCGAGCAATGAGACGTCCGTTCTATGGCTGGGTGGTCGTGGTCGCGGCGATCGGCATCGTGGGTGTCGCGTCGGGCACGCTGTCGTCGCTCGCGGTGTTCCTGAAGCCGATGCAGGACTCCATGGGCTGGACGCGCGCCGACATCTCGGGCGTGGCGCTCTGGATGTGGACCACGTACGGCATCGGCGCGCTGCTGTGGGGCACGCTGTCCGATCGGTGGGGCGCGCGCCGTGTCCTGCTGGTGGGCGGCGTTCTCCTCGGCCTGGGGCTCGTCGCGGCGAGCCGGATCGGCACGCTGTGGCATCTCTACGTCGTGTTCGGCGGCGTCGTCGGGCTCGCCACGGGCGCGTTCTACACGCCGCTCACGACCATGACGACGCGGTGGTTCACGGCCAGGCGCGGTCTCGCCGTCGCGCTCGTGTCGGCGGGCACCGGGGTGGGGACGTTCGTCATCGCGCCGTTCACGCGCTGGCTCATCACCGCCTACGACTGGCGCGTGGCCATGCTGGTCCTCGGCGACGTGGTCTGGCTCGTGATCATCCCGCTCGCGCTGCTGGTGCGGAACGCGCCCGTCGTCACGGGCGCCGCCGCGGATCGCAGCGTCCCGCTCGCCGAGATCTGGCGCTCGTCGCAGTTCTGGCTCATCGCGCTCACCCACTTCGCGTGCTGCGTGGCCCACTCCGGCCCGATCTTCCACATGGTCACGCACGCCATGGACCACGGCGTGGCGGGCATGACGGCGGCGACGATCCTCGGCGTCTCCGGACTGGCGTCGCTCGTGGGCCGCGTGATCTCGGGCGTCGTGGCGGATCGCTGGGGCGCCAAGCAGACGCTCGTGGCCATGCTCGGCCTGCAGGCGCCCGCGATCTTTCTGTACCTCTTCGCCACGAATGCGGCCGGCTTCTACGTGCTCGCCGTCCTGTTCGGCGCGTCGTACGGCGCCGTCATGCCCATGTACGCGCTGCTCACGCGTGACTACTTCGGCGCCAAGGCGATGGGCACGGCGTACGGCGCCATCTTCATGCTGCAGGCCATCGGCATGGGACTGGGCGCCTACGGCGGCGGCTGGTTCTACGATCACCTCGGCACCTACGCCTGGCTGTTCACCTCCGCCACCGTCGTGGGCGCGATCGCCGTCGTGCTCGCGCTGCCGCTGCGCGCGCCACGCGTCGCCCGCGTCGCGGCCGCCACGGCCTGACGGGGCGCGGTCAGACGGTCAGCGCGAGGGATCCGTCCACACCCAGTTCGTGATCTCCGGCATGTCGGTGAGGTGCTCGCGCGTGTAGGCGTACTGCTGGTCGAGCAGGGCCTCGCACCGCGTGACGAGGTCGTCGGCGCGCGATCCCAAGCGTGACGTGCGGCGCAGCGCCGCGATGGCGAGGTGGTAGCGCGACATCTGGTTGAGGGCCACCATGTCGAACGGCGTGGTGGTCGTGCCCTGCTCGACGAAGCCCCGCACGTGAAAGCGCTCCGGCTCGGGCCGACCGTGCAGCAGCTGGTGGATGGCGCGCTGGTAGCCGTGGAAGGCGAACACCACGTGGCGGTCGCGCGTGAACAGCTCCGCGAACGTCGCCTCGTCCAGCCCGTGCGGATGGACGTCGGGCGGGAACAGCGCCATCAGATCGACGACGTTCACGACGCGAATCCGGAGCTCGGGGGCGTGACGTCGCAGCCACCACGCCGCCGCCACCGTCTCCTGCGTCGGGACGTCGCCCGCGGCGGCGAGGACGATGTCGGGCTCGCCGCCGTCGTCGTTGCTCGCCCACGCCCAGCGCGACGCGCCGCGCGCGCAGTGCGCGCGGGCCGCCTCGAGGTCGAGGTACTGCAGCTGCGGCTGCTTGTCGATGGCGATCAGGTTGACGTAGTTGCGACTGCGCAGGCAGTGATCGGCCACCGCGAGCAGGCAGTTGGCGTCGGGCGGCAGGTAGATGCGCGACACGGTGCCGCGCTTGGACAGCATCACGTCGATGAGCCCCGGCCCCTGGTGACTGAAGCCGTTGTGATCGTTCCGCCAGCACGTCGACGTGAGCAGGATGTTGAGCGACGGCACGCGGGCTCGCCACGGCAGGTTGTCCGCCTCCTGCAGCCACTTCGCGTGCTGCACGAGCATCGAGGCCGACACCATCGCGAACGCCTCGTAGGTCGCGAACAGCCCGTGGCGGCCCGTGAGCGTGTAGCCCTCGAGCCAGCCCTGGCAGTTGTGCTCGCTCAGCACCTCCATCACCCGGCCGTGCGGCGAGAGATGATCGTCGTCCGGCATGATCCGTTCCACGAAGCAGCGGTTCTCGACCTCGAACACGGCGTCGAGACGGTTCGAGTTCATCTCGTCGGGACAGGTGAGGCGGAAGTTGCGCTCGGCGGCGTTGGCCGCGAACACGTCGCGCAGCAGCACGCCGAAGGCGCGTGTCGACTCACGACGCTCGGCGGCGGGGTGCGGGACGTCGATCGCGTAGGCGCGGGTGTCGGGGATCGACAGCGGCCGGCACAGCAGGCCGCCGTTGGCGTGCGGGTTCGCGCCCATGCGTCGCGCGCCCGACGGCGCGAGCGCGGCGAGCTCGGGCACGAGGCGGCCGCCGGCGTCGAAGAGCTCGTCGGGCCGGTAGCTCTTCATCCACGCCTCGAGCGTCGCGAGCTGCTCGGCATCCTCGCGCACGCGCGCGAGCGGCACCTGGTGGGACCGGAACGTCCCCTCGACCGGAAGGCCGTTGACGAATTTCGGTCCCGTCCAGCCCTTCGGCGTGCGCAGCACGAGAGCCGGCCAGCGCGGACGCCCGGACACGCCGTGGGCGCGCGCGTCGCGCTGGATCGCGCGGATGCGCTCGTAGCACGTCTCGAGCGTGGCCGCGAGCGCCTCGTGGACCTTCGGGGGATCGTCGCCCTCGACGAAGAACACCTCGTAGCCGTGGCTGGCGATCTGCTCGCGCACGTCGACGTCGGAGGCGCGGCCCAGCACCGTCGGGCTCGCGATCTTGTACCCGTTCAGGTGCAGGATCGGCAGCACCGCGCCGTCGCGGCCGGGATCGAGGAAGCTGATGCCCTTCCACGATCCTTCCAGCGGCGCCGTCTCCGCCTCGCCGTCGCCGATGACGGCGGCCACGATGAGGTCGGGATTGTCGAAGGCCGCGCCGAACGCGTGCACCAGCACGTACCCGAGCTCGCCCCCCTCGTGGATCGATCCCGGCGTGGTCACGCTGACGTGACTCGGAATACCGCCCGGCGTCGAGAACTGACGGAACAGACGCTTCAGGCCGGCGGCATCGCGCGAGACCTCGGGATAGATCTCCGAGTACGTGCCCTCGAGATAGACCTGGGCCACGATGGCCGGCCCGCCGTGACCCGGACCGGAGAGGTAGATCACGTCCGCGTCGTGGCGCTTGATGAGCGCGTTCAGGTGCGTGTAGACGAGCGTCTGCCCGGGCGACGTGCCCCAGTGCCCGAGCAGCCGCGGCTTGATGTGCTGGGCGCGGAGCGGCTCGCGCAGGAGCGGATTGTCCTGGAGGTAGATCTGACCGACGGTGAGGTAGTTCGCGGCGCGCCAGTAGGCGTCGATCAGCTCCCGGTCCTTCATGCTGCGCTCCCCGCCAGCACCGCGGCCGTGTCGTCAACGATGACGCGCTCCTCGTCGGCGCGAATCACGAACACCTCGATGGTGGCGTCGGTGACGCTGATGCGTCCGTCGGT
>JBKPPN010000174.1:0-2199 GCA_046733575.1 Candidatus Methylomirabilota bacterium
ACGCGATGAAGCGACACCGGACGGGCAGCCCGGTGAACTCCGCGAAGGTGATCGGGGTATCGCCGACCTGGCCCCGCACCGCGGTGAGGTCGCGATGTGGCAGGGCCAGGAAGTCGTCGATCCATCCGAGCTCGGTGATGATCTGGAGCGTCGAGGGGTGAATCGTGTCGCCGCGGAAGTCGCGCAGGAAGTCGCCGTGCTTCTCCAGCACGACGACGTCCACGCCGGCGCGCGCGAGGAGCACGCCGAGCATCATCCCCGCCGGGCCGCCGCCCGCGATGCAGCACTGCACCGTCAGCGCGCCGGCCATGCCGCGCTCTACAGGAACGACGTCGGCTTCGGCGTGTGTCGCCGGAGGGCGGGGAGGACCTCGCGGCCGAAGCGCTCGATCTGGTGCATGAACATGTCGTGCGGCATCGCGCCGCGGTTCATGTTCACGAGGACGGTCGCCGCGCCGGCATGGTCGGCGGCGTCGATGAGGCGCGCGATGACCTCGTCGGGCGTGCCCCACGGCATCTGCTCGGCGTCGCGCGCGATCGACTCCATCGTCATGTCGCGGAAGCGCTCGCGCGCCCCCGACACGGCGGCGAGGTTCTCGGGCCGGACGTAGTCGAACGACGTGTCGGTCAGGTAGCCGGCGTCCCGCTGGCGCGTCGCCTCGCTGATGTTGCCGTGGCTGAACAGCGTCTGGTTGAAGTAGAGCGTGTACGGCCCCGCCTCCTTGATCGCCTGCGCCTTGCTGTCGGCGACGTACGCGCTCGCCTGCACGATGAGGTGATCCGGAGTCAGCCGATGGCCGTGCTGGGCGAGGCAGCGCGCGTAGTAGCGGATGATGTCCTCGCGCAGCCCCTTCGTGGGCACGAGCCCCGGCGTGATCGGGATGTCGTGCGTGCCCGCCCACTCGATCGTCTCCTTGCTGCCCGACACCGGCACCCACACCGGCGGTCGCGGCTGCTGCACCGGCCGCGGCCAGATCGCGACGTCGTCGTACTGCCAGAACTTGCCCTCGTAGGAGAAGACCTCCTCCGTCCACGCGCGCCGGATGATCTCCCACGCCTCCTCGAAGCGCGCGCGCGACTCGGCGAGCCGCACCTTGTAGACGTTGTACTCGCGCGGGATGCCGCGCGCGAAGCCCGAGATGATGCGACCGTTCGAGAGGCAGTCGAGCATCGCGATCTCCTCGGCGAGGCGCAGCGGATCGTGCAGGGGCAGGAGATTGCCGTACACGAGGAGCTTGAGCCGCGTCGTGCGCTGCGCGGCGGCGGCGGCCATGAGGTTCGGCGAGTTCATGAGCCCGTACGGCGACGTGTGGTGCTCGTTGAAGCCGACGCCGTCGAAGCCGAAGCGCTCCAGGGCGTCCCACGCGGCGAGGTGCTCCTCGTACGTCCGCACCGCGACCTGGGGCTTGAAGTGCCGACGGGGCAGGGGCCAGGGCAGCTCCTTGCCCTGCTTCAGGTGGTCGAGGTGCTCGCTGTAGGGCAAGAGATCGAAGACGAAGACGTTCATGCCGGCGAGCATAGCCCAGCTTCGTTGTAATCGCCCGGGCGACGGGGTACTGTACGCGCCCGATGCCGGACGCCCTCCTGCGTACCGAGAAGCTCACGCGGAGCTTCGGGCGCCTCGTGGCCGTGAGCGCCGTCGACTTCGCCGTCGCGCCGGGTGAGCTGCGATCGATCATCGGCCCCAACGGGGCGGGCAAGAGCACGTTCTTCAAGCTGATCTCGGGCGAGGTGGCGCCCACGGTCGGTCGCGTGATCTTCGACGGCGAGGACGTCACCGGACTGCCGCAGTTCGAGGCGTCGCGCCGCGGGATCGTGAAGTCGTTCCAGATCACGACGATCTTTCCGAGCCTCACCGTGTTCGAGAACGTCCGCATCGCCGCGCAGTGCCGCCGCTCGATCCTCAACTGCTGGTCGCGCGCCGACCGCGTGCCCGGCGCCGTCGAGTCGGCGCGCGAGGTCCTCGCGCTGGTGGAGCTCGAGGCGAAGGCACACGCGGTCGCCGCGCACATCGGTCATGGCCTGCAGCGCCACCTCGAGATCGGGATCGCGCTCGCGTGTCAGCCGCGCCTGCTCCTCCTCGACGAGCCCACCGCCGGCATGAGCCCGGAGGAGACCGAGCGCACGATCAAGCTCATCAAGCGCATCGCGGCGGGACGCACCGTCATCCTCGTCGAGCACAAGATGAAGGTCATCATGG
>JBKPPN010000175.1:0-8083 GCA_046733575.1 Candidatus Methylomirabilota bacterium
CTCGAACATGACCCTCATCGAGGGGGAGCGCGGCGTGGTCGTCATCGATCCGCTGATCTCCACCGAGGTCGCCCGCGCGGCGCTCGACCTGTACCTCCGCCACCGCGGGGCCCGCCCCGTCACCGCGGTCATCTACACGCACAGCCACACCGATCACTACGGCGGCGTGCGGGGGGTGATCGACGAGGCCGAGGTCCGGACCGGGCGCGTGGAGATCATCGCGCCGCTGGGCTTCATGGAAGAGGTCGTCACCGAGAACGTGCTCGCCGGCACGCCGATGGTGCGTCGCGCGCAGTTCCAGTTCGGGCCCACGCTGCCCAAGGGACCACGCGGCCAGGTCGATGCCGGGCTCGGCAAGGTCGTCTCGCGCGGGACGGTCACGCTCATTCCGCCCACCCGCGTGATCAGCCAGCCGATCGAGACCCATCGAGTCGACGGATTGGAGATCGTGTTCCAGCTGGCGCCGGAGACCGAGGCGCCGGCCGAGATGCACATGTTCTATCCCGGGCTGCGGGCCCTGAACCTGGCCGAGAACGCCACCCACAACCTGCACAACACCTACCCGATCCGCGGGGCGCAGGTGCGCGACGCCAACGCGTGGGCCAAGTACCTGAACGAGGCGCGCGATCGCTTCGGCCGCCAATCCGACGTCGTGTTCGCGCAGCACAACTGGCCGGTGTGGGGCGCGGCACGCGTGCTCGACTACATGGCGCGCCAGCGCGACCTCTACAAGTACCTGCACGACCAGACCGTGCGGCTCATGAACCACGGCTACAAGCCGATGGAGATCGCCGAGCGGCTGCGGATGCCGCAGAGCCAGGCCACCACCTGGCACGTGCGCGGCTACTACGGCACGCTCAGCCACAACGCACGGTCCGTCTACCAGCGCTACATCGGCTGGTACGACGGCAATCCCGCCAACCTCAATCCGCTCCCGCCCGTCGAGCGCGGACGGAAGTACGTGGAGTACATGGGCGGCGCCGACGCGGTGATGGCCCGCGCCCGCGAGGACTTCGCGCGCGGCGAGTATCGCTTCGTGGCCGAGGCCACGAGCCACGTCGTCTTCGCCGATCCCGGCAACGTGCAGGCGCGCCAGCTCGGCGCGGATGCCCTGGAGCAGCTCGGCTACGTCGCGGAGTCGTCGACGTGGCGCAACGCGTATCTGCTCGGCGCCGCGGAGCTGCGGCAGGCGCAGCCGATCGGCACGGCGCGGGCGCCCGTCAGCCCCGACGTCGTGCGCGCCATGACGGCGGAGCTCTTCTTCGACTACCTCGCCGTGCGACTGGACGGCGAGAAGGCCGACGGCCGTCGCGCCGTGGTGAACTGGACGATCAGTGACACGGGCGAGCGCCACGTCCTGACCCTGGAGAACTCCGCGCTGACGTATCTCCTGGACCGCCACGTCGAGGGCGCGGACGCCACCGTCACGCTGCCGCGCGCGGCGCTGAACGACATCGTGCTCCGCGCGACCACACTCGACGACGCCATCGCCAAGGGCCGCGCGACGGTGGAGGGCGACGCGGCGAAGGTCGCCGAGCTCTTCACCCTCTTCGACGATTTCACGCTGATGTTCCCGGTGATCGAGCCGCGACGGACGGGCTGACGCGGCAACGGCCGCGTCAGCGCAGTGCGATGGTCGGGACGACGGACATGCCGGGCACGAGCAGATGCTCGGCGTTCTGCCCGCGCTCGAGCAGGATCTTCACCGGAATGCGCTGCACCACCTTCACGTAGTTGCCCGTCGCGTTCTCCGGCGGCAGCAGGGAGAACACCGCGCCGGAGCCGCCCTGGATCGAGTCGACCGTCCCCTTGAACTCCTTGCCCGGATACATGTCGACGTGGATCAGCGCGCGCTGGCCCGGGCGCACGTTGGTCAGCTGCGTCTCCTTGTAGTTCGCCAGCACCCAGACGGTGTCGAGATCGACGACGGACAGGAGCGGCTGCCCGACCGCGACGACCTGGCCCGGCTCGACCGTGCGCTTGGTCACGCGGCCGGTGAGGGGCGCCTTGATCACGGTGTACTCGAGGTTCAGCTGGGCCTGGCGCAGGTTCGCGAGGGCGAGCTCGAGGCGGCTGCGCGCGGCCGTGACCTGCGCCTCGCGCATCGCAACCTGCTGACGCTGGCTCTCGGCGTTGGCCACCGTCGCGCGCGACTGCGACACGCGCTCGCGCGCCTGGGCCACCGCGGCCTCCTGCGAGCGGACGCCGGCCGCCGACACGCGGGCGTCCTCGCGCGCCTGGGTGAGCTTGTGGCGGGCCAGGTCCAGCATGGCCTGCGCGTTCTTCAGGGCCGACTCCGCGTGATCGACGTCCTGGCGCGACACGAGCTGCTTGGCGAAGAGCTCGGTGCTGCGGTCGCGATCGAGCTTGGCGCGCTCGAAGTCCGACTGCGCGGCCTGCAGCGCCGCTTCCGCCGCGGAGGCGGCCGCCTGCTTGGCCGCGGCGTCGTTGCGCTTCTGCTCGAGGTCGTGCTGCGTGGCCAGGCTGGCGTGCGACACCGCGGCGAGCGACGCACCCGCCTCCTGCAGGAGACTCAGCGTGGACTTGTCCGTCAGTGGCACGTTGACGACGGCGTTCTGCAGCTCGGCCCGCGCGGTGGCCACACTCGCCTCGGCCTGGGCCAGCGCGACCTCGGGATCGCGACGGTCGAGCTTGACCAGCACGTCGCCGAGGGTGACGTCCTGGTTGTCGCGGATGACGACCTCGGCCACCGTGCCGGCTACGCGCGCGCTCACCGGCGCGATGTGGCCGTGGATGAACGCGTCGTCGGTTGCGATGTGGAGAGTGCTGTAGTGCCAGAGATAGGCGCCATACGCGATCGCCGCGATGAGCACCACGGCCACGAGACCGAGGACAGCCACGCGGGCGCGCGAGCGATGCTTGACCTGTCGCTGCCAGACCTGGAAGTCGCGCCACGTGCGGCCGTTCTCGCCGGCCAGCTTCGGCGCGGGCGTGACGGGGCTCGCCTCCGTGCCGCGCGGGTCGTCGCTCATCGCCGGTCCCCGTTACGGTGGCCGTTCCGCTCGCCGTTGCCGTTGCGCGCACCGCGTGCCGCGCCGTACACCATCATCTGCACCAGGGCCTCACCTTCCACGAGCAGGTTCAGTCGCTTCTCCCTGAGCCACCGCCGCGTCAGCGCGTGGATCATCCCCGCCAGGGCGATGGCGAGGCGACGCGGGGGGGCCGCCACGAACGTGCCCTCCCGCATGCCGCGCCGGAACACGCCGGCGAGGAAGTCGAGATACTGCTCGTACTTCGCGTCGATGCGATCGCCGAAGAGCTGGCGCACGGCGAACTCGTAGCCCGTCCAGCCCGTGAGATAGAAGCGCAGGATGTCGGCGTTCTCCTGCGAGAAGCGGAGCTGCGTCGCCACGATGCGCTGCAGCTGGCTCCTCGCGTCACCCGGCGCGCGGGCCGCCTCGCGCACGCGCGCGCTCAGCACGTCGATGTAGTCCTCGAGGAGGCTGCAGAGAATCGCTTCCTTCGAGGGAAAGAGCTGGTAGAGCGTGCCGAGGGCGAGCTCGGCGGCGGCCGAGATCTCCACCATCGTGGATCGCTGGTAGCCCTTGCGCGCGAAGAGCTCGCGCGCCGCGGCGAGCACCTCGCTCTGCCGGCGCGCGCGCTCGCGCTCACGACGTCCGGTGGCGGGGACGGGCAGCGCGGCGACTTTTGTACTCACGTTCGGGGATTATAATGACGTTTCAGTTTTCCCACCAGCGGACAGTTTCGCCCCGCCGGCGGCCCGCCTCCCCGAGCGCGCGATCAGGCGAGCACGAACGGGACGCGCGCGCTCCTCGCCACCTCGCGGAGCTGCGTCATCAGATCGTCGGGAACCGGCACGCCCGCCTCGAGCCGCTCGCGGCGCGTGGCCATCTCCGGATCGCCGGCCACGAGCACGGGCTGGGCGGGATCGGCGCGCCGCGCGCCGTGCAGCGTGTCGATCACCTCGTCGAGGTCGCGCTCGAACTCGCCCTCGGGACGGAACGCGCGCGGGTCGATGGCGAGGAAGAAGTGGCCGATGTTGTGCGGGTCGGACGGCTTCTGCGTCTTGTTGCGCACGGGCGAGAACGACGCGCCGGCCAGCGTGGCGCCCAGGATGTGGACCATCACCGCGAGCCCGTAGCCCTTGTGACCGCCGACGTCGCGCGCGCCGCCCAGCGGCGTGATCCCGCCCTCGGGCCGATCGAACACGTAGCGGAACGCGTCGTCCTCGTTCGTGACCGGCCGTCCCGCCTCGTCGACCACCCAGCCCGACGGCAGCGGCGTGTGGTTGAGCTTGTGGACCTTCACCTTGCCGGCGGCGACGGTCGTCGTCGCCATGTCGAGCTGGAACGGGGCGTTGCGCCGGGCCGGCGCGGCGAAGGCGAGCGGGTTCGTGCCCATGACGGGCTCGGCGGCGAACGTGGGCACCAGCGACACGCCGCGCGTGCCCGACGTGACCATCCCGATGACGCCGCGGTCACTCGCGATCCGCGCGTAGCAGCCCGCCGCGCCGAAGTGGTGCGAGTTGAAGACCGACACGACCGCGACGCCGCTCGTCAGGCACCGGTCGACGGCGAGGTTCATGGCGTAGGCGGAGACTGGATGGCCGAGCGAGGCGTCGGCGTCGATGAGCGCGAAGGCCGGGCCCTCCCGCACGACGCGGAATGTCGGGCGCATGTTCAGGCGACCGGCGCGGAACTCGCGGTCGTAGGTGGGCAGCATCGAGATCCCGTGCGAGTCCACGCCGCGCAGGTCGGTCTCGAGCATCATCGCCGCCGTGGTGTCGGCGTGCGCGTCCGACATGCCCCAGGCGCGAAAGACGGAGACGAGCTGCTCCGAGATCTGCTTGGCGGGGACGCGCATCACTTGTCCTCCTTGTCGGCCTGCCCCACGAACCAGCTGGCCCGGCTCGTGAAGAGGACGTTGAACGTCGTCATGCTGCCGTAGCAGCGCGTGATGTAGCCCTGCATCTCGAGCTTCTCCTCGGGCGTCAGCGACGGATGGCTGTTGATCTTCTGCTCCAGCACGCGCAGCTTGTCGCGCATCCCGACCAGCTTCTTCATGAAGACCTCGATGGGGACGTCCTTCGGCTGCGCGTCGGCCTTGCCCGGCACGAGCCGCAGCGTGCCGCCCACCCAGCGCTTGCCCAGCTCGAGGTCGACGTCCAGCCAGCCGTGATCGCCCAGCACCTCGCGCATGGCGGTCACGATGCGGTCGCGCTCGGGATCGCCGACGGGGCCGTCGGCCTCGAGTCCGTCGAAGCTGAACGCGACGGAGCGCGTGTCGCCGGCGCCGAACACGATGACGTAGCGCTCGTCGTCGTAGGCCACCACGCGGCCGCGTCCGAAATCGCGATGCTTCACGATGCTCCCGAGACCGAAGCGAGGCGTCGCCATCACGACCCCCAGCTCACGCTCTCGCCGCCGTCGACGGCGAGGGCGACGCCCGTGATGAACGCGGCCTCGTCCGAGTGCAGGAAGAGCGCGGCGTGCGCCACGTCCCAGCCCGTGCCCATCTTGCGTCCGAGCGGCACACGACGGTCGCGCGAGGCGACGACGTCCGCGCGCGGCGTGCCCCTGGCCACGCGCGCCTCGATGGCCATGGGCGTGTTCATGAGCCCGGGCAGGATCGCGTTCGCGCGCACGCCGAACTGCGCGTTGTGCGCGGCGAGGTTCTCCGTGAGGGCCACCACGGCCGCCTTGGTGGTCTTGTACCCGACGAGCGGATACGCGTTGCGCGCCGCCATCGACGAGATGTTGACGATCGAGCCCGCGGACTCGCGCAGCGCCGGGAGCGCGTGCTTGCACGTGAGCCACATGCCCTTCAGGTTCACGTCGAAGCTCCGCTGAAAGGCCTCCACGGTGAGCTCGGCCGCCATCGCGTCGCCGAGGGCCAGGCTGGCGCCGACGTTGTTGTGCAGGATGTCGACGCGGCCGAAGCGCTCGAGCGCCGTGACCACGAGCCGTCGATTCGCCTCCTCGTCGGTGATGTCGGCCTCGACCGCCCACGCCTCCCCGCCCTCGCGGCGGATGATCTCCGCGGTCTCCTCGGCGGAGTCGAGAGAGCGGTCGGCCACGAGGACGCGCGCGCCTTCCCGCGCCAGCACGACGGCGGTCGCCCGGCCGTTGCCGATCGTCTCGCCCTTCGTCTGGCCGCCGCCGACCACGATGGCTGCCTTGCCCTCCACGCGCTTCGCCATGCCTCTCCCCCGCACTGGTTTTTCTCGACTATCGGGCGTCCGTCCGGCACGCGCAAGAGCGTGACGGCGCGATCCTGCGGTATGTTGGGGCGCCATGCTCGTCGTCAGTCGTCCCATTCCCGACGTGGTGGACGCGGTGTGCGACGGCGTGATCGCGCAGACGCACTACTACCGGGGTGCGCAGGTCCCCGGCGCCGTCGTCCTGTTCCTCCATCTCCGTCGCCGCGGCTGGCAGCGGATCTTCGTCGAGGCCGACGTCCTGTTCTGGCATTCGGTCGAGGGTCCCGACGCGCCCGGGCAGCACGACCGCCACCACACCGCCGTGGTCGACGTCGCGGCCGCGCACGGTCACGTGGGCAAGCGCGTGCGTGAGGTGACGATCGTCGACTTCCCGTCCGGCGGGGAGATCCAGCTGCGGTTCGACGGCGCGCCCGACGTGGTCCTGCGCAAGACGTCCGAGTCGACCGCCCTCGTCGTCGGCGGCGTCACGACGGCGCCCTGACCCCACACCAAGGAGTCATCGAAATGCAAAGATCCTCGCTCGTCGTCGTCGCGGCTGCGCTGCTCGCCGTCGCCTGCTCCATGCAGCGCGGCGAGCAGTCCCAGAGCGCGGGGCACGCCGGCCACACGACCTCGACCGTGCCCGCGTCGTCCCCGCCGGTGCTGTACGACTCGCTCGGGAATTACTCCTATCGGATCACCACCCGATCGCCGGACGCGCAGCGCTGGTTCGATCAGGGCCTCCGGCTCCTCTACGGCTTCAATCACCACGAGGCCCAGCGCGCCTTCCAGCAGGCGGCGACGATCGATCCCACCTGCGCCATGTGCTACTGGGGCATCGCGCTCACCGAGGGCGCGAACTACAACGATCCCACCAACCCCGAGCGCGAGAAGCGTGCCCTGGCGGCGGCGACGCGCGCGCAGCAGCTCGCGCCGCCGACGACACCGGTCGAGCGGGCCCTCATCGGCGCGGTTGCCAAGCGTCACTCGGACGACCCCGAGGCGAAGCGGCTGGGCCGCGTCTATGCCGCCGCGATGCGCGACGTCACGCGCGAGTTCCCCGACGACCTCGAGGCGGCGACGTTCTTCGCCGACGCCATGATGAATCTCCGGCCGTGGAATCTCTGGACGCCGACGGGCGCGCCGCATCCGGGGACCGAGGAGATCGTGCAGACGCTGGAGGGCGTGCTGGCGAGGAACCCGAACCACCCCGGCGCGCTCCACCTCTACATTCACGCCGTCGAGGCGAGCACGACGCCGCAGCGCGCGGAGGCCGCGGCGGACCGGTTGCGCACGCTCATGCCGGGCGCCGGCCACCTCGTCCACATGCCGTCGCACATCTACTGGCGAGTCGGCCGCTACGCCGACGCGGTGACCGTCAACACGTCCGCGGTCGCGGCGGATCGCGCGTACTTCAAGACCGCGCAGCCGAGCCCGATGTACCGCGGGCTCTACTACCCGCACAACATCGACTTCATCTGGCAGTCGGCCAGCATGCAGGGGCGCAGCGCCGAGACGCTGCGCGCGGCCCGCGAGTTCGCCGAGACCGCGCCGGCCGAGATGATCAAGCAGATGCCCGACATGGAGACGGCCCCCGTCGCGCCGATCGTGGCCCTCGTGCGTTTCGGCCGCTGGGACGACGTGCTGCGGTATCCCAGGCCGCCCGCGGAGTGGACGTACACGTCGGGCGTGTGGCACTACGCGCGCGGGCGCGCCTTCAACGCCAAGGGGCAGTCGTCGGACGCCGCGCGCGAGCTCGCTGACATGGAAGCGATCCTGAAGTCGGTGCCGCCGGAGCGCACGGTGGCGTTCTTCTTCCGCGCGCAGAACATGCTGCAGATGGCCGCCAACGTCCTCGCGGGCGAGATGGCGGCGAAGGCTGGCGACATGGCGTCGGCGGAG
>JBKPPN010000176.1:0-6203 GCA_046733575.1 Candidatus Methylomirabilota bacterium
GCCGTGTTCGAGCGTGTGGGCGGCTTCGACACGACGTGGCGATCGTGGGAGGACTGGGAGCTGTTCCTGCGGCTGGCCGCCGCGAACGCTCGATTCGCCTACGTGGACCGGCCGCTCGCGACCGTCATCATCTCATCGGACTCGCTCCACGTCGTCGACAGCCTGCGCGGTCAGCGAACCATGCTGCAGCTGTTGCGGCAGCAGCGCGCGCGGGTCAGGAGCGATCGGGCCGCGTCGGCCGCCGTGCGGCGCGGCATCCGTCGCTTGCGTCTGCGCATGGGATGGCACCTGCGGGACCGCGGGCGTCGGGTCGGCGCGGCGGCGAACTTCGTCGCCGGATTCCTCGAGATCGGCGACGTCGGCCTGCTGTTGCGCGGCATCGCCGCGCTGGTGCTGCCCCGGCGGCGCGCGCGCGCCTCGCGCCGACCACGCTCAGCGGGAGCCGAGCGTGCGGACGTACGCGACGAGGGCGCGGAGGTCCTCGTCGGGAAGCTGTGAGCCGAACGCCGGCATCCCGGGACGCCCGATCGGCGCCCCGCCGTTCTTGATGATGTCGAGGAGGTACTGGTCGGAGTCGCGCTTCACCTGCGGGTCATCGGCCAAATTTCCGGGGCGGATGAGAAAGACGCTGGCGCGCCAGGAGCCCCGGCCGTCGGCGCCGTGGCACGTCGCGCAGAGTCCCTGGTAGATCCGCTCGGCGCGCGACGCGCCTCGCGGCGCGGGCGGCGTTTCCACCAGCCACGCGAGGCCGCCGGCGAACAGCCCGACGCCCGCGAGGGCGAGCGCCAGCACCAGGAGCGGACGTCGCAGCCGCGGACTCGCCGGCGCTAGACCGCCTGCTCCGTCTTGCTGTCGAAGAAGTGCAGCTGCTCGGGATTCAGCGCGAGCTTGACCGTCTCGTTCATCTTGACGCGCACGGTCGGCTCGACGCGCGCCACCATGAGGCTGGGGCCGATCTTCACGTCGAGGAGGATCTCGGAGCCGAGGGGCTCCACGACCTCGACCACCGCGTCGAAGCTGAGGTCGCCGGGGTCGGCGCTGGTGGCGAGACGGATGTCCTCGGGGCGGACGCCGATGGTCACGCGCTGGCCCTTGTACGGACGCAGCCGCTCGGCGCGCTCGGCCGGGATCTTGATGCGGAAGCCCGGCGCCTCGGCCCACATCCCGCCGTTCGCCTCGTTGATCGTGACGTCCATGAAATTCATGGCGGGCGATCCGATGAAGCCGGCCACGAACTTGTTCGCGGGCCGGCTGTAGAGCTCCATGGGCTCGCCGACCTGCTGGATCCAGCCGTCCTTCATGACGACGACGCGGTCGCCCAGCGTCATCGCCTCGACCTGGTCGTGGGTGACGTAGATGGCGGTCGTCTCCAGGCGATCGTGCAGGCGCTTGAGCTCGACGCGCATCTGGACGCGCAGCTTGGCGTCCAGGTTACTGAGCGGCTCGTCGAACAGGAAGACCTGCGGATGGCGCACGATGGCGCGTCCCACCGCCACGCGCTGGCGCTGACCGCCGGAGAGCTGCCGCGGCTTGCGCTTCAGGAGCTCCTGGATGCCCAGGATGTCGGCCGCGTCGCGTACACGCTTCTCGATCTCGGGCTTCGGGAACTTCCGCATCTTCAGCCCGAAGGCCATGTTGTCGTAGACGGTCATGTGCGGGTAGAGGGCGTAGTTCTGGAACACCATGGCGATGTCGCGATCCTTGGGCGGCAGGTCGTTCACGACGCGCTCGCCGATGGCGATCTCGCCTGACGTGATCTCCTCGAGCCCCGCCACCATGCGCAGCGTGGTCGATTTCCCGCACCCCGACGGGCCCACGAGGACCATGAACTCCTTGTCGCGGATGTGCAGGTTCACGTCCTTGACGGCGTGGACCTCGTCGTACTTCTTGTTGAGGTCTTTCAGAAGGACCTGGGCCATGGTTGTCTCCCCTCACATGGAACCCCGGAGTCGGGTGCTCCGGGCCCTTGGTGATGCGCGGCGCATCCTACCACTATCGACAGGGGCGCTCGACGCCCTCGCTCACGGGGCTCGGAGGCGGTGCAGCCGCGCCGCCTCCGAGCCATCGCAAGGAACGCTTACGCAAACTTGGCGTAGATCGCCTTGATCTTCTCCTCGCCCCACTTGATCGTCGCCTCCAGGTCCAGCTTGTCCGTGCAGTACTGCGCGGTCGCGTCGACCATCACGAACTGCTGGTAGACCTCGTCGGCGGCCGGCGTGAGCGGGCCGGGATAGCCGGTCGTGAAGTGGTACTCCGCGTCCTGCTCGAGCGGCTTCAGCTTGGGGTCCTCGCTGATGACCGGGAGGGGCGGCCTGGCGTAGTTCTTCAGGAACGGCATGTTGTAGCCGGTGCTGGCGCGCGCGGCGTCGCGGTAGACGTCGACCAGACCCTCGAGGAACGCCTTGGCGCCGTCCGCATTCTTGGAGAACGTCGTGACGCCGTAGGCGCGGCAGTTGGCGAACGAGCGTCGCGCCGCGGGCCCCTTGGGCGAGAGCTGGACGTAGATCTTGTCCGCGAGGTCCTTGTTCTGGCCCTCGATGGAGCGATAGGCGCTGATGGGATTGTGGATCCAGCAGGCGCGACCCGAGGCCAGGAAGCGGTTGTTGGAGGAGTCGTCCCAGGCGAGCACCTCGGGCGTCATGCAGTCCTTGTAGAGCGCCTTGTTGAACTTCAGCGCCTCGCGGACCTCCTTGGAGTTGTACGTGATGGTCTTGCCGTCCTTGGCCACCTCGGACCCGCCGTGCGACCACATCATCGCGCGCCACGACGCGCGCGAGTCGTCGTGGTGGGCGAGGCCGATGCCGAGCGGGAAGCCCTTCTTCTTGAGCTGCATGCCGCCCTTGTGGAGGTCGTCCCACGTGTCGGGCCCGTTCGGCATGCCGATCTCGGTCCACAGGTCTTTCCGGTAGAGGCCGGGGAAGTCGATGAAGAAGTCCGGGACGGAGCGGAACTTGCCGTCGTGCGTCTTGCAGTAGTTCTCGGCAAGCGGCGTCCAGCCGCCGTGCTTCTTGGCCAGCTTGTCGCACACGTCGCTGACGTCGGCGAGGGCGGACGCCCACTTCTCCGTGCCCGTCCCCACCAGCTGCACGATGTCGTGGCCCGACTGGGTGGCGATCTCGGCCGCGATCTTGGCCGGGATCTGCAGGTGCGGGACGTGATCGATGATGACCTTCAAGTTGTTCTTGGTGCTCCACTGCTCGGCGAAGGCGTCGAACCACTTGTCGTAGGCGGGCACGAAGTGGCTCCAGGCCAGGACGCGCACCTCTTTCTGCTGGGCCCACGCGGGACGGATCCAGCCGTGGGGCGCGGCCCCCAGCGCCGCGGCGGTGGCGGCGGTGCCGAGGAACTGACGTCGGGACAGCGTGGTCATCGAGTCTCCTCCTTCTGTCGTCGGTGATGCCGATCGGTGCGTCGATCGAAACGACGGGCGGTCACTTGAGGGCGCCCGCGGTGAGTCCGTGGATGAAGTGGTCGAGGCTGAAGGCATACACGACGGCGACGGGAATGGCACCGATGAGGGCGCCCGACATGAGCGAGCCCCAGTAGAAGACGTCGCCGCGAATGAGGTCGGTCGTCACGCCGTAGGAGATCGTCTTGTTCGCCGACGCGGACACCAGCGTCAGCGCGTAGATGTACTCCTGGTAGGTGAGGGTGAAGGCGAAGATGCCCGCCGTGATGATGCCGGGCACGATGACGGGAATGATGATCATGCGGAAGGCCTGGAAGCGCGTGCACCCGTCGATCTGCGCGCTCTCCTCGATCTCGCGCGGCACCGTGCGCACGAAGCCCATGAGGAGCCACGTGCAGAACGGCAGCGTGAACGACGGGTACACGAGGACGAGTGACCAGATGGAATCGATGAAGCCGAGCCCCCGCACGATCTGCGAGAGGGGCAGGAAGAGCAGCGTCGACGGAATCAGGTACGACAGGAACATGGCCGTCGAGAGCGTCTGGTTGCCCGGAAACCGCATGCGTGCCAGCGCGTAGGCGGCGGGCAGGGCGAGCAGCAGCGTGATGCCGACCACGAGGACGCCGACCATGAGGCTGTTCTGCAGCCAGACGGGGAAGAGCGTCCCGTACAGGAGCAGCTTCACGTGATCGAGCGTGGGCGGCTCCTTGAACCAGAAGGGCGCCGTCGTCAGGTTGTAGAGGTCGTTGTCGCGCTTGAAGGCGGTGATGACCATCCAGTAGAACGGGAACAGCACGACGAACAGGTACGGCGAGAGCGGCAGGTACGGGCCGTAGTCGCGCTTGAGGCGGCGCCAGGTGCGTCCGTTCATGACGTTCTCACTCGCGCCTCAAGAGGCGCAGCATGAAGATCACGGTGAGGGCCAGGAACGGGAAGATGAAGAGCGTGATGGCCGCGCCCATTCCGAGGTCACCCGCGTTGATGCCGATGTTGTAGGCGTACGTGCCGAAGACGTGCGTGGTGTTGTAGGGCCCGCCCTGGGTCAGGAGCCACACGGCGGAGAAATCGGTGAAGGAGAACACGATCGAGTAGAGCAATCCCACGAACAGGATGGGCCGGATGATCGGCACCACGACGTAGTGGAAGCGCTTGAACGGTCCCGCGCCGTCGATCTTGGCCGCCTCGATGATCTCCTGCGGGACGGCGGTGAGGCCGGCGAGCAGGATCACGGCCGAGAACGGGAACCCGCGCCAGACGTTCAGGATGATCACCGACCACATCGCGAGCCCCGGTTCGCCGAGCCACTGCCAGGGATAGTCGATGACGTGGACGCGCATCAGCATCCAGTTGATGACGCTGTAGAGCGAGTCGAACATCCACTTCCAGGCCAGCGACGACAGCGCGATGGGAATCACGAAGGGAATCAGGATCAGCCCCTGCACGACGCGCTTGCCCTTGAAGGTGCGATTGAGGGCGAAGGCGAGGGGCAGTCCGATGAGGAGCCGGATGATCTCGGAGCCGAAGGTGAACACGAACGAGTTGCGCACGGTCTGCCAGAACACGGGGTCAGCGAAGAGGCGCGTGTAGTTCTGCGCGCCCACGAACTGCGAGTGCACCGTCCCCACCCGCGCGTTCGACACCGAGAGGTAGAGCGACATCAGGAACGGGTAGGCGATGAAGAAGGCGAGGTACAGGAAGGCGGGCGCGATCCAGATGAAGCCTTGCACCGCCTCGCCGTGGCGCCAACTGCCCCGCGTCGCCACGCGGGCGGAAATGACCGGAACCGCGCGTGCCTCGATCGCGTCCTGACCGTCCACCGGTTAGCCTTTCACCGAGCCCGTCAGCCCGGTCACGTAGTACTCCACGAAGAAGGAGTACACGAGCGCGACGGGGATCGATCCCAGCAGCGCACCGGCCATGAGCTGGCCCCAGAAATAGATGTCACCGCGGATGAGCTCCGACACCACGCCCACCGGCACCGTCTTCTTCTCGGGCGAGGAGAGGAACACCAGCGCGTAGATGAACTCGTTCCACGAGAGCGTGAAGGCGAAGATGCCCGCGGACAGGATGCCGGGAATCGCGATGGGAAAGATGATCCGCACCATGGCGCCGAAGCGCGTGGCCCCGTCGATGCGCGCGCACTCCTCCAGCTCCTTGGGAATCGTCTTGAAGTAGCCCATGAGGAGCCACGTGCAGAACGGAATGAGAAACGTCGGATAGGTCAGGATGAGCGCCCACGGGGTGTTGCCGAGCTGGAAGTTCCGGATGATGTCAGCGAGCGGAATGAAGAGCAGCGTGGGCGGCACCAGGTACGTCACGAAGATCGCCGTCCCCAGCGTGCCGCCCAGGGGGAAGCGCAGGCGGCCCAGCGCGTACCCGGCGAGCAGCCCGCAGAACAGCGAGATCGCCGTCGACAGCACCGCGATGAAGAACGTGTTCCAGAGCCAGTGCGGGAACGTCGTCTTCGCCATGAGGTCGCGGAAGTGCTCGAGGGTGGGATGCAGCGTCCAGAACGGCGCGTTGTTGACCGCGCGCCACGAGCGGTAGAGCTCGGCGTCGGGGCGAATCGACGTCACGAGCATCCAGTAGAACGGGAACAGCGTGCCGATCACGAACAGCGTGAGGGGAATGTAGAAGAAGACCCAGCGCTTCCACTTCCGCTCGATGACCACTACGCCCCCTCCAGGCGGCGCAGATATCGTAGCTGGATCCACACCACGATGAAGAGGACGGGGAGCATGAACAGCGAGATGGCGGCGCCCTCGCCGAGGAGACCCGTCGCCACGCCGATCTG
>JBKPPN010000177.1:0-5703 GCA_046733575.1 Candidatus Methylomirabilota bacterium
GGATCAGGATCAGGAACCGGATCAGGCCCTTGCCGAAGAACGGCTTCATGAGCGCGCGGGCCAGGATGTTGCCGAGGACGATGACGCACAGCTGCGACACGAACGTGAAGATGAACGTGTTCTTGAGCGCGCGCAGGAACACCGGGCTGCGCGTGACGGCCAGGAAGTTCCGCGCGCCGACGAACGAGACGTCGAGGCTGCCCGCCGAGGAGTTCGTCACGCTGAGCACGAGGGCGAGCAGGAACGGCAGGGCGACGAGCAGGGTGATGTAGGCGAGCGCGGGTGCGAGCATCCACACGCCGAGACGGCGGTCGGCGCGGCGCAACGTCTCCGAGGGAGCGATGCGCCGCGCCGCGGGGAGCGCGGAGACGGTGGCCGGAGTCGCTATCGGTCCTGTCCTCCGCCGACCATCTTCTTGTCACGCCACTTCCGGAAGATCTCCTTCGTGCGCGTGTTCGCCTCGTTGAGCGCGTCCTTGGGCGAGAGCGCGCCCGTGGCGGCCTTGGCGAACATGTCGGTGATCACGTAGGTGTCGAAGATCTCGCCCTCGGCCGGATTGGCGTAGCCGGGGTAGCCGAGATTCGTCGACCATGGCAGCGCCTTGGCGAGCAGGGCCAGCTTGTCGGGCGGGTTCGAGCCGAAGGGGTCCTTGTTGCACTGCTCGGCGATCCACGCCGCGCCCGCCTCGCGCTTCTTGGCCAGCGGCGTCTTGGGGTCGGCCACCGCGCCGTAGAACGACGGGAAGTTGTAGAGCTTGCTGCCGAGCATGGACTCGCGCGAGGCGTCCACGAGCGCCACGAGGAATTCCTTGGCCGCGTCCTGGTTCTTGGAGAACTTCCACACCACGTAGCCGCTCATGACATGCTCCGACGCGAGCTGCGTGCCGGTCGGGCCCTTCAGCGCGGGCACGAAGAAGTAGTTCTCCAGCACGGGGAGCTTGTTGTCCTGCGCGGTGCGGTACGCCGAGATCGAGTTGAGGATGTACGCCGTCTCCTGCGCGTTGAAGGCCTGGTTGTTGGACGCCGCGTTCCAGGACAGCACCGCCTGGTTCATGCCGACGGAGAACAGCCGCTTGGCGTACTCGAGCGCGCGCAGCGTCTCCGCAGAGTTCAGGACGACGTTGCCGTCCTTGTCCTGGATCGACCCGCCGTGGCACCAGAGGATGTTGCGCACCGCCATGTTGGAGTCGATGTCCTGACTGAGCCCGATGCCGATCGGGATCTGCATCTGCGGCGCGGCCTTCCTGATCTCGGGCGCCGCCTTGACGAGATCCTCGTAGGTGGACGGGCCATTCTCCATCCCGATCTTCGTCCACACGGCCTTGTGATAGTTGCCGGGATCCGGCACCCACATGTCGGACAGCGCGAACTGCTTCTTGGTGAACGGGTTGTAGGTGCTGCGCTTGGCCAGCTCCACCTGAGGCCCGTACTTCTTCTCCAGCGTCTGCACGACGTCGCCGAGGTCGATCACGTGCTCCTCGAACGCGCTGGCGAGACCGATGAACATGTGGATGTCGTGACCGGACTGCGCCGCGACCTCCGCCGTGGCGCGCGGCACCACGTCGGCGAAGCCCACGTGGTCGACGGTGACCTCGATCCCCTTCGCGGCGCCCCATTTCTTCGCCCAGGGATCGAACCACTGATCGTAGGCAGGCACGAAGTGGCTCCACTGAAGGATCCGCAACGTCCCGGCTGCGCTCGCCTTGCGAACGAAGACGGTGGGCGCGGTCGACGCGACCGCCGTGGTCACCGCGGCAGCGCTGACGCTCGTGAGAAAGTCGCGACGACTCTGCATATGGGCCTCCTCGGCTGGAGATCGATTCAATCAAACATGTTGCTATTGGTTCGACCGATGAGCAAGCGCAAGGCCACCCACGAGCCGCTCGGTGGGAGCCGAGCGCCGTCAGGCCGGGCGCGTCGCCCGCTCGACGTCCGCAGAACTCGTCTGATCGCGCCACCCCGAGAGGGCAGCGTCGACGCTCACCGGGCCGGCGCCGTGACCGGCGAAGAACAGGAAGATCAGGGCGAACAGCAGCGGTAACTCACCGCCGTTCTGGATCGGCCAGCCCCCGCGCGGCGCGTGGACGAGGAAGAACGCCGTCAGCATCTCGAGGGTCAGCACGACGGCGACGGGCCGGGTGAGCAACCCCAGCACGAGCAGCGTTCCCCCCACGAGCTCGATGACGCCGGCGGCCCCGAGCCGCGACGCCAGCGGCACCGGCATGGCGCCGAAGAATCCGAACAACTTCTGCAGGCCGTGCTGCAGGAGCAGCAATCCGACGCCGACCCTCAGGACGACGTGCGTCACGGCAGCCGCGGCCATGGGGGTCCCTCCTGCCCGCCCGGCTGCAGCAGCCGTACCAGCGACCGCCGGCACGCCGGGCGTGCGGAGGGAAACGACGTCAGGCCGCGCGACGGACGTGGTCTCGCGTCTCCTCCATCACGTCGCCGCGCGCGAATCCGAAGTAGGCGGCGATCACGGCGGTGAGCGCGTGCAGCCAGATGTCGTGACTGAACAGCGGCACGATCCCGAACAGCGTGTTGAGCTGCGGGATGAGGCCCAGGATCGTCAGCACGCCAAAGATGATGGCCAGCGACGCGGCGAACGTCCGCGCGGCGCCGAACGTCCGCCACGCGATGACGCCCCAGATCCCGATGGCGAGATGCACCAGTGAGTGCAGGACGTTCACGGGGAAGAGGCCGAACAGGTAGCCGTACGCCGCCGGGATCCGCAAGGACGGCGCACCCGGCGGAGGGCTCGAGAGGAGGGGCGGCACGAAGCCCAGCACCCCGACCACGATGTAGATGATCCCGGCGATCAACGCGAAGTTCCGAGCGGTGACACTCATCTTTCCTGCTCCTCGTCTCGTTCCGTTGGTGACGACCCAAAGCGATCGACGAGGGGCGGAGCCCCGCAACGGACGTGCCGGCGGAGCTCCTTCACCGGGGGACGGGCGTCAGTCGGCGAAATCCTGGGGCGCGAGCTCGATGGGCTTGCCGTGCGGGGTGCGGTCCGCGGCGCGATCCCAGGCGTCGCGGTAGCGCGTCAGCGTGTCGCGCGTGGCGATTCCCTTCTCCGCCACGAGGCGTTCGAGCGCGGCGAGCCAGTGCCGGTAATAGGTGTCGCCGGTGTCGGGGTCACCCGCGGCCTGCGCGCGCTTGATCTCGTCGGCGAGGGTGGCCGCCCACTCCGGCCACGTGAACACGCCGCGCTCGTGGAGAGCGACCGCCATCGAGAACGCCTGCGCTTCCCACGGCTCGCGGAACACCGGTCCTTCCGGGTCGCGCGGGATCCCGGGTAGCGCATCGGCGGCGCGACGCGCGGCGGCCGGATTCACCGGGGTCACGCGGGCTCCAGGTACGGCTCGAACGCTTCGACGGAGACCTTGAGCGTGGGGTCGGCAGAGCGGCCCCAGAGCTCGCGGCCGTCGAAGACGACGGTGTAGAGCCACTGCGGACTCTCGCCCCGGCCCGTGGTCACGGCGTCGGGATAGACGTGGCAGCCGCGGATCGCCTCCACGACGCCCGTGCGGCCGCGCGCGTACCGCGGCAGGCGCGTGTGCGTGGGGGGATTGATGTTGCGCGCGCGGACCCGATCGCCGGGCTTGAACTGCGCCGCCGCCGTCGGCGACCGTCCGTACGAGCCGCGCGTGTAGGCCCACGCCATGTCGTCCTTCGTCATGACGCGCTTCACCGGCTTGCCGGGACGGAGCGCATGCCCCGCCGCGAGCTCGTCGGGCTCGATCAGGCCTTGCTCGAGCGCGTTCTTCTCGAGACCGAGCGCCCAGCGGTGGTAGTACGAGACGGCGAGGTAGACGTGAGCGGGCAACCGCTCCTGGGCGTAGCGCGACATGTCGATGTTCCAGGCGCCCGTGAACGTCATCGCGCGTTGCATGGCGAGCACGCGGCCCTCCCAGTCCGCATGGAACGGTGGCTCGTCGACCTCGGGCTCGACCTTGCCGAAGCCATGCATCCCGCCCATGTCGTGCACGCTGTTCATCGCGCCGCCTCCTGGGGTCGCGTCGGCAGCCCCGTGCCGATCATGCAGTCGCGCGTCACGAGCGCGGCGAGCCGCTCCTCGCTCCAGCCCTCGGTGCCGGCCGGACGCTCGGGCAGGACCATGAACCGGGTCTCCGCCGTCGAATCCCACACCCGGATCTCCGTCCCGGCGGGGACCGTCACGCCGAAGTCCGCCAGCACCCCGCGCGGGTCCATCACCGCCCGCGAGCGATAGGGCGCCGACTTGTACCAGACGGGTGGCAGCCCGAGCACATCCCACGGGTAGCACGAGCAGAGCGTGCACACGACCATGTTGTGGCGCTCCGGCGTGTTCTCCACCGCGATCAGATGGTCGCCCACGCGATTGACGAGCCCCAGTTGCCCGATGGCCTTCGTCGCGTCGGCCAGCAGCGCGGCCTTGAACTCCGGATCGACCCACGCCCGCGCGATGACGCGCGCGCCGACGTGCGGCCCCGTCTTCGTCTCGTAGTGCTCGACGATGCGATCGAGCACCGAGGGATCGACGTAGCCCTTCTCCGTGAGGATCGTCTCGAGGGCGCGCACGCGGAGCTGGGTCTCCGAGAGCTCGGAGCCGTGCTCGTGGTCTTCGTGCTGGTGATCGGCGTGGTCGTGTGGGCTCATACGTCCTAATCTAGCCCGGGCGGCGCGGCCTGTCATCGACGACGCCGCGGCGGCGTTCCGCCGGTGGCGTCACATCCGGCGGATCCGCTCCAGCGTTTCGCGCATGGCGTGGACGCGGGGCCAGCGCGAAAGCGTCTCGGCCAGCGACGGCTCCGGCGCCGCCGCGGCGATCGAGGCGACGGTGTCCTCGGCCAGCTGGGCGGCCGCCAGCGCGTCGTCCGCGGCGCCCAGATCGGCGTGGGCGCGCGCGAGGAGATCGGACGCCTGCCACGTGAGGGTCGGATAGCCGATGTCGCGGGCGATCGCCACGGCGCGCTGCAGGCTGGCGACCGCCGCGCGCGCATCGCCGGCACGCAGAGCGATTTCTCCGCGCCGGGCGTGGAACCATCCGACGTACTTGAGCGAGCCGGTGGCATCCGCCTGGGCGAGCCCCCGCTCGATGGCGGCCAGCGCCTCGCCGTCGCGGTCGAGCGCCACGAGGGCCGTGGCGATCCCGAAGGAGAGGTGGATCGACCAGCGCCAGCGGTGGGCGCCGAACGCCGTGCGCGCCCGCTCGAACGTCTGCTCGAAGAGCTCGAGTGCGGGCCGGGCGCCGCGCAGCGCCAGGTCATCGAACCCCACGTTGATGAGCGCGCTGATCTCGACGTTGCCGTTCTTGACGCGGTGCCCGAGCTCCGCGCTCTCGCGGTCGAGCTCGAGCGCGCCCGCGAAGTCGCCGAATTCCTGGCGGAGCCAGCCGAGGGTGTTCGTCATGCGCCCGACCATGAAGTGGTTCTGGCGTTCCTGGGCCAGCGCGCGTCCCGTCGTGAGGGTGTCCCACGCCGCCCGATAATCGCCGACGCCGATGAGGGCGAAGGCGCGATTGGACATGCCGAAGACCTCGTTGAAGCCGTCATGCAGCTCGCGCGCGCTCCTCTCGACGGTCTCGCACATGGGAATGGACTCGGCGAAGCGGCCCTGCCAGTTGCGCTGCAGGCTGAGGAGCGTCTGCGACTGCACGACGATGTCGCGGTGGTGGCCGGCGTGCGCCAGCGACAGCGATTCGGCGAAGCGGGCCTCCGCC
>JBKPPN010000178.1:0-10158 GCA_046733575.1 Candidatus Methylomirabilota bacterium
ACTTGGCGCGCAGCGACTCGAGCGAGAGCGGCTGGTCCGGATGCCCCTGCGCGCCGCGCGGCGGGGCCTCGAGCACACGCCCGTCGGTGAGCCGGAGCCGGACGCGCGTCCACGCGTGCTGCGACAGCTCGTGCGGCAGCGTGTCGTCCACGGTCATGGTGATCCGCGGCATCAGATCGCGCACGGCGCGGTTCTGCACGGGCCCGTCCTCGAACGACGCCATGGTCACCGCGCCCTCGACGAGGGCGGCGGCGGCGCAGTACTGCATCGAGAACTTCCGCTCCAGCGCGGTGGCCGGATCGCCGTGCTGCAACACCGTCGGGACGACCGCGTTGACGCCGACCTCGACGCCAGCGACCTGGGGCGGAGTGACGCCGTGACGCGCGCGCAGGTCGAGCAGCGTGTCGATGGTGGCGTGGGTGAGCGCGCACGACGGGTACGGCTTCACCGCGATCCCGGAGTCCAGCAGGTGCCAGCGCGAGCCGAGGCTGGCGAACGCGGCGTCCACGCGGGCGGCGGTGCCGGCGCCGAAAGCGGAGAGATAGCCCTGCGCACCCTCGAGCGCGGTCGACGAGGCGTCGAACCCGTCGCGCGCGAGGAGCGCCGCGAGCACGCCGTTCCGCGCCGCATGGCCGGCATGGTACGGCTTGGTCATCGACCCGAAGTTTTCCTTCAAGCCCGACGCGAGCGAGAGCGCGATGCCGAGCGCGTGACGCGTCTGCTCGGCATCGAGACCGAGCACGCGGGCGGACGCGGCCGCGCAGCCGACCGTGCCGATCGACGACGTGGCGTGCCAGCCGCGCGTGTAATGCTCGGGGTTCACCGCGGTGCCGAGGGCGGCGCTCACCTCGAAGCCGATGACGTAGCCGAGCGCGACGTCCGCGCCCGTTCTCATGTCCGCCTCGCCGCACGCCAGGAGCGCCGCGAGCAGCGGCACGCTGGGATGGCCGAGGAGCGCGAAGTTCGTGTCGTCGAAGTCATGGGCGTGACCGGCCACGCCATTGGCGAGGGCAGCCCACGTGGGCGAGGGCCGAAACGACGTGCCGAGCACGGTGCAGAGCGGCAGCCCGCCCTCGGCGCGCGCGACGTTGCGCACGATGCGCGCGCAGGGCTCGGACGCGCCGGCCAGCATGACGCCGATCGTGTCGAGCGCGGCCCGGCGTGTCAGGTCCAGCGCTGCCGGGGGGCAGTCGGCGAGCGACGTCTTGACGGTGAACTCGGCGAGACGGGTCAGGGCGGACATGGCAGGCACCTTAACGGAGACGTGCGAGGCACGCAACGGCCGTAGCGAACGGCGCGCTCACTTCGCGTCGTGGAAGATGACGCCCAGGGTGTAGCGCTCGCCCGCGCGCACGCGGCTCACGCCGTGACGCATGGCCGTGCGATACCAGCCGCGCGCGCTGCGCACGGGACGCTCGCGCGTGGTGAAGACGACGATCTCGCCCTGCTCGGTGGCGATGGCGTCGCCGCGCGACTGCGCGCGGGCGCGCTGCTCGACGAGCAGGAAGTCGCCGCCCTCGTAGTCGACGCCGCGGCGGCTCAGAAAGCAGGTGAGCTGCAGGGGGAACACGACGTCGCCGTAGAGGTCCTGGTGCAGGCAGTTGTAGCCGCCCACCTCGTAGCGGAGGAGCAGCGGGGTCGGCTTCGTCTGGCCCTCGGCCGCACAGCGCGCGAGCATCCCGTCGAGGTCGCCAGGATAGGCGGCACCCTTGCCGAGGACGTCGCTCCAGCCGTTGGCGACGGCGGCCAGGTGCGGATAGGCGGCGCGGCGCAGCTCGGCGACCGTGGCGGGCAGGGGATGCGCGAAGTACTTGTACTCGCCGACGCCGAACCGGTAGCGCGCCATGTCGATGCGACTTCGAAAGCGCGCCTCGTCGGGATAGAGCGCGATGAGCTCCTCGCATTCCTCGGACGTCAGCACGGGCGGCGTCTTGGCGTAGCCGTACTCCCACAGCTCGCGGGCGATGGCGTCCCAGTCGAGGGCCTTCACGCGGGCCGCGATGTCCATGAC
This sequence comes from Candidatus Methylomirabilota bacterium, assembly GCA_046733575.1. GTDB lineage: Bacteria > Methylomirabilota > Methylomirabilia > Rokubacteriales > CSP1-6 > JBKPPN01. The sequence goes on from JBKPPN010000178.1 coordinate 2,012, forward strand.
GTGAGTGTGCCACTGAACGACGACGGCATGGCACGCGGCCGCGCTTGACGCCGTACGCGGCGCGTCTTACATCTGAGAGGCGATTCTCGAACGAACGGAGGCAGGCATGGCGAACGTGACGTTCAAGGGCACGCCCGTGAAGCTCGGCGGCCACGAGGTGAAGCCGGGCCAGCCCGCGCCGGACTTCACCGCGGTCGACAACGGGTTGCAGCCCGTGCGACTCGCCGACGCGCGCGGCAAGGTGATCATCCTCAGCGCCGTGCCGTCGCTCGACACGCCCGTCTGCGACACGGAGACGCGCCGGTTCAACGAGGAGGCCGGCAAGCTGAGCGGCGTCGAGGTGTGGACGGTGAGCCGCGACCTGCCCTTCGCGCAGAAGCGATGGTGTGCCGCCGCGGGCGTGACGAACGTCAAGACGCTGTCGGACTTCCGCGATCGCGCGTTCGGTCCCGCCTACGGTGTGGAGCTGCAGGACAGTCCGCTCGCCGGCCTCACCGCTCGCGCCGTGTTCGTCATCGACAAGGCGGGCAGGATCGCGCACGCCGAGTACGTCAGCGACATCACGAAGGAACCGGATTACGAGGCGGCTCTCGCCGCGGCGAAGACGGCGGCGTCGCGATAGTCGCGTCGCTTCGCGGACGGATCGCCCGAGGCGTCGTCGACGTCACCGTGTTGCTCGCCGCCGTCGGCGCGGCGGCGTGCGGACCGCTGGAGCGCTCGCGCCAGGCCTGGTGGGAGGCGCGGCGCGACTCCTCCGATCAAGCCCCATCGCCAGCCACCACGCCCGAGCCTGTCGTGCAGGTCTATGCCGCGCGCGCGGTGAGCTGGCGAGGCGTCTTCGCCGTCCACACCTGGATCGCGCTCAAGCCGCGCGATGCCGACCGCTACACGCGCTACGAGGTCATCGGCTGGGGCGTGAGCCATGGCACGCCGGCCGTCCGCGTGAACCGGATGGGACCGGACAACTACTGGTTCGGGGCGCGCCCCGAACTCCTCGTCCAGCATCGCGGCGACGGCGTCGACGCCATGATCGAGAAGATCGAGGGCGCCGTGCGCGCCTATCCGTACCCGACGACCTACCGCACGTGGCCGGGACCGAACAGCAACACCTTCACCGCCTACGTCGCGCGCGCGGTGCCCGAGCTGCGGCTCTCGCTCCCGTCAACGGCGATCGGCAAGGACTACCTGCCCGACGGCGCGCTCGCGGCGCGGAGTCCGAGCGGGACGGGGGTGCAGCTCTCGCTGCTCGGCGTGGCCGGAATGCTGGCGGGTATCGACGAAGGACTGGAGCTCAACGTCCTCGGGCTGACGTTCGGGGTCGCCGTCAAGCGTCCCGCCCTCAAGCTCCCGATCGTCGGAAGCCTGCCCTGAGCGCCTACTTCAGGTAGTCGCGGGCGAGTCCGCGCGCGTAGGCGGCGGTGCGGTCATGGAACTCACGCATCGCGCGCTCCGCGGCGGCGCGGTCCGCCGCCGTGCGGATGTACTGCAGGACGGCGCCCTCGGTCTCGCCCGATTCCTCGGCCTCGACCTCGGCGTGCACCATGTAGTTCGACCCGCCCCACTCCGGTCGACAACCGTAGTGCTTCATCAGCGCGGGACCGACGACGGAAGCCATGTCGCCGACCTGGCCCTCGTAGAACGACGTCGCGCAGAGCGCGGCGTTCCATGGCACGGACTGCGAGACCTCGCGAAACCACGCGAGGATCGCGGCCATCTCGGGAATCGGCTCGAGCGTCTCGTACACGGAGCGCGGATAGCCGAGGTCGTCGCCGATGCGACGGAACAGCTCCACGTGGTCGGGCGTGCCGCCGACCTCACCGCGGAAATAGCCCAGGTCCTCGACGAGCAGGTGCCGCGCGCAGTCCTTGCGAACCTCAAGCTCGTCACAGCGGGCGTGGATGCCGCTGAAGATGCGGGGGAACCACGCCACGAGCAGGTACTGGTTGCTGATGTGGCCCCACACCTGCGGCCTGGTGAGCGCGCCGGACGCGAAGCGCTTGAAATATTCCGACTCGCGGAAGGGATTCTGCGACAGCAGCTCCGTCTTCAGCGTGTCGAACCATCGGGTCACGTCGTCGGCGGCGGGCTGACTCGTCATGGCGGGCCTCACGGCGTCACAGCGTCCGATGCGGGCCGCCGGGAGGCTCGGCCCATCGGCCCCCGGAAAATAGCACAGTCAGACGCGCGGCAGCCCGAGCGACGCGACGAGCGCCGCGGCCGGGAGCAGGGCGAGCACGAGCCACGCCGCCGTGAAAACGCCGGTGCGTGAGTAGATCTCGCCCACGATCGGCGTGAACGCGATGACGGCGAAGGTCGAGACGGTGCCGACGACGCCGAGCGCCGCGCCGGCGGCGTCCGGGCGTGCCTGGCTGGTCGTGGCCATGATCGCCGCGTAGCCGACGGATGAGCCGAGGCCGACGAGGATCACGCCCAGCACCGCGAGCGGGACCGGACGCGCGGGGACGGCGAGCAGGATCAGTCCCGCCACGTTGGTGGCGAGCGTGCCGACGATCAGGCGCCGAGGGGAGACGCCGAGCCGCGTCACCAGCACACCGCCCGCCGGTCGACCGAGGGCTCCGAGCATGAGCGTCAGCGATCCCACGATGCCCGCCACGCTGAGCCGGAAGCCGAACTCGTGCACGAAGTAGACCGCGATCCACGTGCCTACGACGATCGAGACGCCGAACATCGACGTGTGCGCGAACCCGAGCCGCCAGATGCGACCGTCGCTCAGCACGGTGCGCATGGGCTGGCCGAGCGGGCGCGTGTCGGGAGGGACGGCGGAGAGATGCCACCACAGCATCGTGACGATCACCGGCAGCGCGGAGAGGACGAGCGCCCCGCGCCATCCGACCCACGTCGCCGCGAGCGGCATCGTGAAGATCGACACGCCCGCGCCGAACTGGATCATGCCGCCGAAGGCGCCCTGCGCCACGTACTGACGCGGCCCGCGCCAGTGCGCGGCGACGTAGTGCCCGCCCGCGACGAACACTCCGGTCAGGCTGAAGCCAGCCAGCATCTTCATGACGAGCATCACCGTGTAATTCGGCGCGAGGCCACCACCGATGGTCGCGATGGCGAGACAGAGCATCGTCGCCGTGAGCACGGGCTTCGGTCCACGTCGATCGCTGAGGCCGCCGATGCCGATCGACGCGAGGCCGCCGACGGTGAACATCGCGGTGGAGAGGAAGCCCGCCTGCGCCGGCGTGATGCGGAGATCGCGCACGATGAGCGGGATGAGCGGCGCGTGGTTGGTGAACGTCATCGCCAGCGCGCCCGCGGCCAGCGAGGGCACGAGGAGCGACGGCGTGCGCGCCGTCGCTCGCGCTGCCATGCCGCGTATTATATCGGCGCTCGAAGCACGCGCGGCGTGCTTGAAGCACGCGAGGCGTGCTCGAAGCACGCGAGGCGTTCGCGTGCGACGCGCGCGGGCGCGCAGCCATTCAGCACGAGGAGACGACGATGCCCAACATCACCGTGCAGTGGTACGCCGGTCGCACCGATCAGCAGCGCCGTGAGATCACCGCCGCGATCACCGAGGCGATGGTGCGGATCGGCAAGACGACACCCGATCAGGTCCACATCGTCTTCCAGGACATCGAGAAGTCGCACTGGGGCGTCAACGGCAAGCTCGCCAGCGACTGACAGTCGAGGGGGGCCGTCGCAGCGGCCCCCGCGTTGAGAAAACGCAGTCGTCCGGTTACCATCGCGGGCGTATGGCGGGGACGATGCGCGCGGTCGTGATGCACAAGCACGGCGGGCCCGAGGTGCTCAGCTACGAGCGCAGCTGGCCCAAGCCGGTGGCCGGGCCGGGCGAGATCGTGGTGCAGGTGAAGGCGTGCGCGCTGAACTTCCTCGACATCTTCACGCGACAGGGGATGCCGGGCGAGCCGACGCCGCTGCCGCACATCACCGGGGGCGACGTCGCGGGCGTCGTGCACGAGCTGGGTCCCGGGGTGACGACGCCCGCGGTCGGCACGCGCGTCGTGCTCAACCCCAGCTGGGGCTGCGGCGTGTGCGAGTACTGCCGCCAGGGGCAGACGCCGCGGTGCCTCCGCGGTCACATGCTGGGCGAGCTCGATCCCGGCGGACTCGCCGAGTACACCAAGGTCCCCGCGCTCCAGGCCATTCCCGTTCCCGATCACTACGCGTTCGAGAACGCGGCGTGTCTGCCCGTGGCGTGCGGGACGGCCTGGCGCATGGTGGTGACGAACGGACGCCTGAAGCCCAACGACACCGTGCTGGTGCTCGGGGCGGGCGGTGGCGTGGCGGTGGCCGCCATCCAGTTCGCCAAGCTCCAGGGCGCGCGCGTGATCGCGACGGCGTCCACGGACGACAAGCTGGCGCGCGCCAAGCAGTTCGGCGCCGACGAGCTGATCAACTACGCGCGTGACACCGACTGGGACGTGACGGTGCGGAAGATGACGAACAAGCGCGGCGTCGACCTCGTCATCGAGACGGTCGGCGAGACGACGTGGGAGCGCTCGATCCGCGCGCTGGGCAAGGGCGGGCGGCTCGTGACGTGCGGCGCGACGGCGGGGCCGATCGGCCCCACGGACATCCGGTACCTGTTCCGGCGGGAGCAGACGATCATCGGCAGCAACGGCTGGACGCATAACGAGCTGCGTCGCGTGTGCGAGCTCGCCTTCGCGGGGAAGCTGGTCACGGTCATCGACCGGGTATTGCCGCTCGAGAAGACGGCGGAGGGCGAGATCGCGCTGGAGAAGCGGCAGGTCTTCGGCAAGGTGATCATCACGCCTTGATGCGGCCGGACAACCTCGGGTACCTCTTCGACGCGCCCCTCACGCTCGCCCCCGACAGTCCCGCACTCTTCCAGGACGACGTCGTCCTCTCCTACGCCGACCTCGACGCCCGGGCCAACCGCATGGCCAACGCCCTGCGCGATCTCGGCATCGGGGCGGGCGACCGCGTGGCGCTGATGTTCAGCAACGACTTCCGCTTCCTGGAGTCGCTCTTCGCGCCGATGCGGCTGGGCGCGGTGTCGGTACCGCTCAACACGCGGATGGGCGACGACGCGCTCCGCTACGTGATGGAGAACGCGGAGGCTCAGGTCGTCATCGCGAACGCCGGCATGGCGGCGCGCGCCACGTCGATCGCGGCCGGCATCCCGCGCGTCAAGCACGTCATCGTCGACGGGACGCCGTGCGACGGCGCGCTCGCCTACGAGCCGTTGCTCGCCGCCGCCTCGTCGGGGCTCGCGCGTCGGCGCACCGATCCCGACGAGGTCTCCATGCAGCTCTACACGTCGGGCTCGACCGGGCGTCCGAAGGGCGTGCTCCTCGGGCACGGCGGACAGATCTGGAACGCCGACGTGCTGCGCAAGGCCATGATGTTCGACGAGACGGAGCGCGCGCTCATCGCGGTGCCGCTCTTCCACAAGAACGCCATGGCGGGGGCGGTGAAGCCGCTCCTGCTCGCGGGTGGCTCGTTCGTCATCCTGCCCGGCTTCGACGCCGCCAGTGTCATCCGCGCCATCGAGCGCTACCGCGTGACCTACATGACCGGCGTCCCCGCGATGTACAAGATGATCCTCGCCGAGCGCGCTCTGCTCGCCCGGCACGACGTCTCGAGCGTCCGGTTCGCGATGTGCGGGTCGGCCGAGGTGCCCGACGAGCTGCTCGTGGAGTTTCGCCGCGTCTTCCGCTGCGACATCGCCGAGGGGTACGGGCTCACCGAGGGCGGGCCGGTGCCTCTCACCAACGTTCGCTGGGGACTCAAGAAGCGCGGCAGCTGCGGCCGCGAGATCCCCGGCTCCGACGTGCGACTGGTGGACGACGCCGGCCGCGACGTCGGCACCGACGAGGCGGGCGAGCTGCTCGTGCGCAATCCGGGCGTGATGAAGGGCTACTGGAAGCTGCCCGACGTGACGGCGGCCAAGCTGCGTCAGGGCTGGCTGCACACCGGCGATCTCCTGCGCCGCGACGCGGACGGCTACTACTACTTCGTCGGCCGCAAGGACGACATGATCAACGTCGCGGGCGAGAACGTCTATCCGAAGGAGGTCGAGGACCTCCTGCTGCGTCACCCGAATCTCCGCGACGCCTGCGTGGTGTCGGCGCCGCACGGCACCAAGGGCGAGGTGCCGGTCGCGTTCGTGGTCGCGCGCGACCCGGGCCGTCCGACAGAAGACGACGTGAAGCGATACTGCCTGGAGCACGGCGCGCCGTACGCGCACCCGCGCCGCGTGATCTTCCTCGACGCGCTGCCGCTCGGGGGCACGGGCAAGCTGGATCGCAACGCGCTCAAGGCGCGCGCTCGCGAGCTCGGCGTGACGGCGTGACGGGGCTCGAGTTCGATCACTCGCCGTACATGCGTTTCTTGGGTCTGAAGCTCGTGACGTCGGAGAAGGGACGCGTGGAGATCCGGTTGCCGTTCCGCGAGGAGTTCATCCGCGGCGAGGGGTCGGACTGGCTTCACGGCGGCGTGGTGAGCGCGCTCATCGACATCGTCGGCGACTACGCCGTGATCACCGAGGTCGGCGTCGGGGTGCCGACCATCGATCTCCGGGTGGACTACCTGCGCCCGGCCCGGCGCGGCGATCTCGTGGGCATCGGGCGCACCGTCCGGGTCGGACGCACGGTCAGCGTGGCCGACGTCGAGATCCGTGACGAGTCCGGCACGCTGGTCGCCGTCGGTCGCGGCGTGTACGCGTCGCCGAAGGACACCGTTCGGGCCGCCCCAGCCGGCGGCAAGGGAGAGGCCTCATGACCATGCTTGGACGCCGCGAGTTCCTGAAGTCCGTCTCCGTCACGACCCTCGGGGTGGCGGCCACGCCGCTCCTGTGGCGTCACGCGCACGCGGCCGAGGAGCTGAAGATCGGCGCGCTGTGCGAGCTGTCCGGGCCGGCCTCCACCATCGGCAGCCAGCAGGCGCTCGGGATCCAGCTCGCCGTGGACGAGATCAACAAGACGGGCGGCATCGTCGGCAAGGGTCCCGGCGTCGGGGGCCGGCCGATCAAGGTCATCATCGAGGACACCGAGAGCAAGGTCGCGACGGGCGTGACCAAGGCGAAGAAGCTGGTCGAGCGTGACCGCTGCGACGTGCTGACGGGCGTGATCTTCTCGGCCATCTCGCTTGCCGTGCAGGAGTACATCAACAAGGAGGCGAAGGTCCCCTACGTCAACGCCGGCTCGGGCAACCCGGCCGTCTCCGAGCCGCCCGCGTGCGGGAAGTACTCGTTCCAGGGGCTCCCCAACTCCCGTCAGCTCGTGCTGCCGAGTCTCTATGCGGCCAAGAAGTTCGGACCGAAGTGGTTCTTCCTCGCCGACGACTACTCCTGGGGCAAGCTCTCCGTCCAGCTCACGAAAGAGGCGATCAAGCTGGGCTCGCCGCTCGAGGTCGTGGGTGAGGAATACTCTCCGCTCGGAACGACGAACTACGCGCCCTACGTGACGAAAATGATCGCGGCCAAGCCCGACGTCATCGGCCTCGTCGTCTTCGGGGCGGGCTACGCGCGCGTGCTGAAGCAGATCGCCCAGATGGGGACCAAGGCGCACGTCCACCACAATTTCTGGTCGCAGGTCGACGCCGAGGCGGCGGGGGACTCGGTGATCGGGATGACGGCGGGCGAGGCGTACACGTTCGAGAATCCGAAGGTGCCACGCGCGGCGAAGTACGCGGAGGCGTTCCACGCCGCGCACAAGAAGTGGCCCGATCCCGCCGCCGCGCGCGGCAGCAACGCCGTCGAGGTGCTCGCGCTCGCGGTGCAGCAGGCGGGGAGCACGAAGCCGGACGCGGTGGTGAAGGCGCTCGAGGGGCTGGACTTCAAGGATTCTCTCATGGGGCCGTTTAAGTTCCGCGACTGCGACCACCACGCCATGACCGACGTGTTCGCGGTGGAGGCCAAGAAGAACGACAAGTACGGCCTCTATCCCGCCTACGTCGAGGCCGTGGCGAATCCCAACGCGCTCCTCAAGCCGTGCGGCACGACCGGCTGCGAGCCTGCCATGAAGTCGTAGCGTCACCGGGGCGATGCTCGAGACACGCGACCTGACGCGGAGGTTCGGCGGCCTCGCCGCCGTCGACCGCGTGAGCCTCACCGTCGAGCGCGGCGAGGTCCGCTCGATCATCGGCCCCAACGGCGCGGGCAAGACCACGCTGTTCAACCTCATCACGGGCGCGATCCC
>JBKPPN010000179.1:0-9833 GCA_046733575.1 Candidatus Methylomirabilota bacterium
GCTCCTCGAGCGCCTCGTCCACCATCTTCTCGGCCTTCTTCGACTCCACTTCTCGCATGGCGGGATAGAAGATCTCTTCCTCGATGGTGGTGTGCATCTGGAGCTCCTGGGCGATCGTCTCCATCAGCTTGCGCCGCTCGCCCGCGTTCTCCGTCTTCTCGATCTTCTTGAAGAGCCCCTTCACTTCACGGTGCTGTTTCTTGAGCAGATCCGTCGCTTTCATGGAATCCTCCTCGGCGCGGGTCGTTCGCAAGATCGCTGCCACCGCGACTCGCTACAATCGCCGGCGATGCGACTGCGCGACCGTCTCCTGGCCATGCATCCCGGCAGCTCACGCACCGGCGTGAAGCGCTGGCTCGAGACCGGCCGTGTCCAGGTGAACGGACGCGTCGTGCGACGTGGTGACGTCGAGGTCGCCGAGGCTGATCGCGTCGCCTTGACCGTAGCGCCGCCCCCTCCCTTCCCCGCCGCCGTGCTCCGCCTCGTGCACGAGGACGACGACGTGCTCGTGGTGGAGAAGCCCCCCGGTCTGCTCACCATCGCCACCGAGCGAGAACGCGAGCGGACCGCGTACCGCGCGCTCGCGGAGTACGTGGCGGGGCAACCGGAGCGCCGGCGGCTCTTCATCGTCCATCGGCTCGACCGCGAGACGTCGGGACTGCTGGTGTTCGCCAAGTCCGCGCTGGCCAAGCGGCGGCTCCAGGAACAATTCGAGCGGCGGACCGTCGACCGTCACTACGTCGCCGTCGTGGAAGGGCGCGTGAAGGAGCCGGTGGGAACGCTGCGGAGCCGTCTCCGCGAGGACGCGACGCTCGTCGTCCGTCGCGCCCGCGGGCGCGACGGCAAGGAGGCGATCACGGACTACGCGGTCGTGGAGCACCGGCGCACCGCGACGGTGGTCGAGCTGAGGCTGGTCACGGGGCGGCGCGGTCAGATCCGGGCACAGCTGGCCGCGCTCGGACATCCGATTGTCGGCGACGTCCGCTACGGCAGTCGGCGTGATCCGATCCGGCGCCTCTGCCTGCACGCCACGCGTCTGGCGTTCGCGCACCCGCGCGACGGCCGGCGCGTCAGATTCGAGACCGCGCCGCCGGCCGCCTTTGCCCGCGTGATGTGACGCGCCGGCTCACGCCTTGACGGGGCCGCGGCCCCGGAACCGCTCCTCGACGACGTGCGTCACCGCCGAGAAGTCCTCGCCGCCCCAGCCTCGCGCCTTGCCCTCGGTGTACGCGGCCAGGACCTCGCGCAGGATCGGCATATGCGTCGCCGCGTCGCCGGCCATCCGCGCGGCCAGCGTCACGTCCTTCAGCATGAGCTCGAGGGTGAACGTGGGGCTGTAGTCGCCGTCGACGATGCGCATCACGCGGCGGTCGAAGTACGTCGAGTACGCCATGCCGCCGCCGTGCTTCACCACCTCGTAGTACGTGCGCGGATCGACGCCGAGCGTGCCGCACAGCGCGATCGACTCCGCCACCGCCACCGCGTTCACGGCGCCCAGCGCGTTGTGCAGGAGCTTGATCTGATTGCCCGTGCCCGACGGCCCGACGTACATCGTGAGGCGTCCCATGACGTCGAGGAGCGGCTGGATGAGCGGCATCTTCGTGTCGTCGCCGCCCACCATGAAGAAGATCTCGCCGGACTCCGCCTGCGGCGACGAACCCAGCATCGGCGTATCCATGTGCGCGACCCCGCGCGGGGCCGCTTCGCGCGCGATCGCGCGAGAGACCTCGGGGCTCACCGTCGAGCAGTCGCACGTCACCAGTCCCGATCGTGCGCCGGCGAGCACACCCGTGGCGCCGAGATAGGCGTCCCTGACGATGTCGTCGTTGGGCAGCGCGCTGAAGAGCACCGTCGCCCGGTTCGCCACGTCGCGCGGCGACGTCGCCGCCACGATCCCCGCGGTGGCGGCCGCCTTCCGCGCGGCGGCGGGGTCGACGTCGAACACGTGCACGGTGTGCCCGGCGGCCGCGAGGTTGCGGGCCATGGGGCCGCCCATGCGGCCGAGCCCGAGGAAGCCGAGCGTGGCGCTCATCGCGCCGCGAAGGGCGACGACGGCGGCAGGGGCAGGATGGGCGCCGCGTTGGCGAAGGTCTTCGGGAAGACGACCACCAGCTTGCCGTCGACGATCTGGTAAACGGCCGGGAACGCGCGCTCGTTCTGGCCCGCCATGGGATGACCGGGCGGGAAGAACTTCACGCCGTACGCTTGCATGGTGCCGCCGTCGGGAATGTCGGTCTCGCGTGCGGCCTTGGCGAGCGCGTCGGGCCCGTAGCCGCCGTGCTTGGCGATGGCGCGCGGCAGCACGTCGTTGAGCAGGATCCACATGTTGTTGAAGCCGATGGAGACGTGCATGGGCGGGTTCTCGCCGAACTCCTTGCGGTACCGCGCCACCATCTCCTTCGTCATTTCGCTCACGCCGGGACGGAGCTTGCTCGCATCGACCATGGTGGTGTCCATCGGGTCGACGGTGTGGATGCCGTCGATCTCGTGGCCAAAGCCTTCCTTCATCTTGTCGATCTGGCTGTGGCCCGCCCCGTGGCCGATCATCGCCTTCACGCGGAGTCCCTGCTCCTTGGACTGGCGCAGGAAGAGCGCGATGTCGGGGTTGTAGCCGGTGTGGAACAGGACGTCGGGCCGTCCCGAGCGCAGCTTGGTGACGAGCGCGCTGAGGTCCGGCGTCTGCGCCGAGTACCCTTCCTTGAGGACGATCTGCATGCCCTGCTTCTTGGCCTCGCTCTCGTTGAACGACGCGACGGTGGTGCCGTACGGGCCGTCCTCGTAGATGATGGCCACGCGGAGGTCCTTCACCGGCTTCTTGAGTTTCTCCTCGGAATACGCCGCGATGTACTGGACGGAGAGCATGCCGAACGTCGACCCGGGCGTCTGCGGCCGGAACGTGTACTGCAGGTTGCGATCCTTGAAGACGGCGTCGGAGATCGCCGTCGTGATCCACAGGAATTTCTTCTGCCGGTCGACCTTCTCCGCGATGGGCACCGCGTGGGCGCTCGAGAAGATCCCGGTCAGGATGTCGACCTTCTCGACGTTGATCAGCCGCTCCGCCTCGTTGATGGCGACGTCGGCCTTCGACTGGCTGTCCGCGTCGACCCGCACGATCTTGTACTTGCCGGCCGCCCCGCCGTGATCGTTGGCCCAGTCGATGGCGAGCTTCACGCCGCGATAGTTCATCACCGCCCCGGCCGCGGAGAAGGGACCGGAGTGGTCGAAGATCGTACCGATCTTGATCGTCTGGCCCTGCGCGTCGGCACGCGGGGTGGCGGCCCAGGCAGCGGCCACGACCAGGGCGAGGACCAGGGCAACGAGGAGCCGGGAGCGAGTCATCGAGAACCCTCCTGTGACGGTGGTGACGGTATCGAGAGAAAAAATTGCTCTGGGGCGGGACGTGGCCACCGGAATCGTGGCGGTAACGGTACCACGACTCGACGCGGATTCCGGGGCCGTCGTACGCGCGTTTGCGTCGCGACATCCCGATCAGACCGCGGTGGCGAGCAACTGGCCAGTGTCTTGCTAATTCCCGCCCCAGGAGGACTTGCCATGAAGAGATTTCTCGCATCCGTGTTCGCCGTCGGGCTGGGCCTGGCCCTGACGACGGCGGTGTACGCCGAAACGGCCGGGGACAAGGTGGACCGCGGCATCGACAAGACCAAGGGTGCCGCCCACGACGCGAAGGACAGCGCCAAGGACACCGGCGAGAGCGTCAAGGACAAGACCAAGGACGCCGCGGAAAACGTCAAGGACAAGACGAAGTCCGCGATGGAGAAGGTCAAGGACAAGACGCGGGACATGAAGGACCGCATCACCCACAAGAAGGACGAGGGTGCGGAGGACCACCATCGCACCTCGATGCGGACCACCGCGTCGTCGAACGACGTCATGTCGGCGCAGCAGGCGCTGAAGGACAAGGGCCACGATCCGGGCGCGATCGACGGCCGGATGGGCCCGAACACCCGCACCGCGCTGAAGAACTACCAGAAGGCCGAAGGGCTGAAGGAGACCGGTCGTCTCGACAGCGAGACGCGCGCGCACCTCGGTCTCGCCTCCAGCGCGAGCAGCTCGGTGACGCCGAGCGCGTCGCCCGCCACGACGTCGTCGTCGTCGATGAAGACGGGCCCGACCGGCGCGCCGATGCCGGCCGACACCCGCGGCGACACGAACGTGACGGCGACCACGCCGCCCAATCCGCCCGCCACGGCGACCGAGAAGGGCGTCACCTCGACGAAGAAGCAGCAGCCCTGACGTTCTCGAAGCGATCGAGCGCGAAGGCCGGGCCGTCCCGGCCTTCGTCGTTCCTGGGTCGCTCTGCTATCATCCGCGCCCGATGGCGGGCGACGCCGGACTCGTCCTCGCGTGCGCGGGGTGTTGCTGCGGCCACCCGGAATCCGGTGGTCTCAAGACGCCGCCACGCGTCCTGAAGGCGGCCACGCGCCGCGCATTCCGCCGGAGCGGCCTGGACGGGCGCGTGCGCCTCGCCTTCACCGACTGCCTGGGACCGTGCAGCGAGGCGAACGTCGTCTTCGTCTACGCGCTCGGCCGACCGTACTGGTTCCGCCGCATCAACTCTCCCGAGCTGGTGGACGCGCTCCTCGACTTCACGCGCACGATCACCGCCGCGCCGGGCGCTGGCCACGCGCCGGCCGTGACAGCCGCCCTCGCATCGCACGCGTTCACGTGGACGGGCGGCGGCCCCGGACCCGAGCCGCCCATCGACGACGACGCCTGACCCTCTGATCCCCGGCGTCGCCCTCGCGGGACGGCGCCCCGCTCGCCCTGCCAATCCGCCGCCGCCTCGCCGCGCGTAATCACGCTGGAAAGGAGGTCACGATGCGGCGACGGCTGACGGTCGGAATGCTGGCCCTGATCGCGACAATGGCCGCGGCGCGCGGCCTGTCGGCGGACGTCGCAGGGCCGGTCGTGAACGTCCGGCTCTTCCAGTACCACCCGCAGGTCCTCACCGTCGCGACCGCGACGCGCGTGGTGTGGACCAACGACGACGACATCGTCCACACGGTCACGACCATTCCCGGGGTCGCGGCGGAGCGCGGCTTCGCCCGCACGCTCGATGGCAAGGGCGCGTCGACCGCCGTCACGTTCGCGGAGCCCGGCGTGTATCCGTACGCCTGTGAACGCCACCCTCACATGCGCGGCGAGGTTCGCGTGGAAGCTCGTGAGCCCGACGCGCCCACGAAAGGCGACCGACCATGATCCATCCGTTCCGGACTCTCGTCGCTGCCGCGCTGATGACGGCGAGTCTGCTCAACCCCGGTGTCGTCGGCGTCGCCGACGCCTCCGCGGCGAGCACCAAGGCCGCCGGTCTTCGCGCGACGCTCAACACGCTGTTGCAGGAGCACGTCTACCTGGCCGCCGCCGCGACCGGCGCCGCCCTCGGCGGTCGTGACGACGAGTTCAAGGCCGCGGCCAGCGCCCTCGACGGCAACTCCGTCGCCATCGGGCAGGCGATTGGCTCCGTGTACGGCGCGGACGCCGAGAAGGCGTTCCTGCCGTTGTGGCGGCGCCACATCGGCTTCGCCGTCGACTACACCGTCGGCGTCGCGACGAAGGACACGGCCAAGGCGGAGAAGGCCGTGAACGATCTGATCGAGTACGGGGCGGACTTCGGCGCGTTTCTCAGCGCGGCGAATCCGAACCTGCCCAAGGGCGCGGTGGCCGAGCTCGTCAAGCATCACGTGGTGACGTTGAAGGACGTGATCGACGCGCAGGCGAGGAAGGACCCGGCCCGCGCCTACGCCGCGATTCGCACCGCGGCGGGCCACATGCAGATGATCGCCGATCCGCTCGCCGACGCCATCGTCGCGCAGTTCCCGGACAAGTTCTCGGGCTAGGGCGCGCCGACCGGCTCGACTCGAAGACCCCACGGGCGTGCGCGCACACGCGCGCACGCCCGGTTCCATCCCGAGCCGCAGGAACGCACGCGATGTCGGCTGATGTAGGCTGGGGCGCCATGATCACGTCCGTGCGTACCGCCCATCCGTTCTTCATGCACGACGCCATCTACGCCCAGCCCGGCGCACTCCGTCTCGTCACGCGCGGAAACGAGAGCGCGCTGGCCGACGCGGCGGCACGACTGGCCGATCTGGACCGCGTGATCGTCACCGGCGTGGGCTCGTCGTGGCACGCCGCGCTCGTCGTCGAGCACCTGCTCGCGCGCACCGGCGGGCTCGGACATCGCGCGCGGGCCGTCCACGCCTTCGAGCTCGCGAAGTACTGTCCGCGTCCCGACGATCGCGCGGGCATCGTGGCCATCTCGCACCGGGGAGACACCGCGGTCGTGCGCGAGCTGATCGGCGGCCCGGCGGCGAGCGTGGTCGTGACGGGGAAGGGCAGCGAGCTCGCGGGCGACATCACGCTTCGCACGGTGGCCCTCGAGGCGTCGTCGGCCCACACGGTGGCCTACACCACGACGCTCGCGCTCCTCGCCACGGTGAGCGCCGAGCTGGGATCGGAGGCGACGGTGCGCCGCGAGCTGGGCGAGATTCCCGATCATCTCGCCACGCTGCTCGGGCAGGAGTCGTGGGAGGAGCTGGCCCAGCGGTTCGGGACAGAGGGCCGGTACTGGATCGTGGGCGGCGGACCGAACACGGCCACCGCGCTGGAGGGAGCGCTGAAGCTGCAGGAGAGCGCCCACGCCACCGCGCTCGCGCTCGAGTGCGAGCAGTTCCTCCACGGCCCCTGGACGGCGCTGGACGCGGGTGACGTCGTGATCGTCGTCGCGCCACCCGGACCGTCGTACGAGCGCTGTCTCGCGGCCGCGCGAGCGGCGCGCGCCGCCGGCACGCGCGTGCTCGCCCTCGTGGCCAGCGGTGACGTCGACTTCGCCGGCGCGGCCACGGAGACGATCGAGCTGGCGCCCGTCCCGGAAATGCTCTCCCCGCTCCTCGCCGTCGTGCCCCTGCAACTCCTTGCCTACCACACGGCCGTGCGACGCGGCGTCAATCCCGATGCCGCGGGCGGCGATCAGTTCTCCCGCACGAACGCGCGCACGTCGTCGGCATGAGCCGAGGGCGGCGCGGCGTTCGCCGGTCGCTGGGAGCGCCGGCTCACCCGTAGCGGCCCGGGATCCGAGCGAACTGTCCGCGGCACGCTGCGTGCTTCCCGGTTCGCGAACATGCCGCGTAGGCGGGCTCTGTCCGGGATTCACGTACTGATCGTCGACGACAACGCCGACGGACGCGAGCTGATCACGCACGTCCTCCGTCACGACGATGCCACCGTGACGATGGCCGAGTCCGGCGCCGAAGCGCTCGACATCGTCAAGTCCCGGCCGCCCGACGTCCTGGTGAGCGACATCTCCATGCCGGGGCGCACGGGAACCTGGCTCGTGCGGGAGATCAGGAAGCTGCCTCCCGCGGTTGGCGGAACGCTCCCCGCGGTCGCCGTGACGGCATTCGGCGCCGTCTACTCGCGCGAGCGCGCGCTGGACGCCGGCTTCGACGACTACCTGCCCAAGCCCGTCGATCCGTGGGAGCTCTGCCGGTGCGTGGCGCGCCTGGCCGGTCGCGCGGCCTGAGCCGCGCGCGACGTCAGCCCGCGTCGCGCATCGCCATCGTCGGCGAGGTCACGACGGCCTGATCGTGCCGCCTCATCTCGCGGCGGCGCTGCGTCGACGGGCGCAGCCACACGGCGAGCGCACGCAGAAGCAAGCTGGCGTCGCCGACCTCGCGGAAGCCGCGCACGTAGTTCCGCGCGGCGGCGGCGGACCGGCCCGTGTCGGCGTAGTACCAGCCGATGTGCTTTCGCTGATGCGCCACGCCACGCCGGATCGCGGCGAGCGCCTCGCGGTCGCCCCGCACGCGCGCGCGCTCGGACAGGAACAGCGCGATGGTGGCCGCGCGTCCACGGACGGCGTCGACGCGATGGATCGAGTCGGGCGAGATCCGCAGGATGGTGAGCGGCGCATCGATGTACCCGAAGCGCTCGGTGCGAGCGAAGCGCAGACAGAACTCCCAGTCACCGAACGAGCGCCAGGACTCGTCGAACCCGCCCGTCCGCTCGAACGCCGCGCGACGGACCATGAGCGCTGAGGGCAGGATCGGGATCTCCTGCAACAGGCTCAGGTACATCCGACGGCGGGTGGGAAGGACATCCCCGGCCCAGCGGCGCGGACCGAGCCATCGCCCGAAGACCGGCGCGCCACGCGCGAAGGAGGCCACGCGGGTGGTGCCGTCGAATTTTTCGACATCGCTGAAGACCGCGCTCACTGCCGGCTGACGACCCATGAACGCCACGAAGCGCTCGAGCTTGTCGGGGTGCCACACGTCGTCGTCGTCCAGGAACGCCACGAGGGATGCGCGCGTGAGCGCGACGCCGGTATTCCTGGCCGCGTAGTTCCCGCCGTTCGGGCGCCGGACGTAGCGGACGCCGCCGCGGACATACGGCGCCATGACGGCTGCCGTGTCGTCGCTCGAGCCGTCGTCCACCACCACGATCTCGTCGGCCGGGCATGACTGGCCGAGGACGCTTTCCACCGCCTCGGGAAGCACGTCCGAGCGGTTGTACGTCGGGATCACCACGGCCACGCCCGACTTCATGCCGACCTCGCCCCGGCAAGCGCGCGGACCGAGTCGTCCCCGCCGTCGGCTTCTCGCAGCACGGCGGCAACCAGTGGCGCGGCGCGCTCGATCTCGGCGCGCTTGGACGCGGCGTGCCGCCGCGCGTCCGCCACGCGGGCCTGGAGGGGATCGACCCTCGGCCCTCCACCCGAGGGTCGGCCGACCAGGCGGCGCATCATGCGGGCCGGGCGTCGTGCCGCCCGGACCAGCGCCGTCACGAGCAGGCGCCGCCGGCACAGCGGCCGGCCCAGCGATTCGAGCGCCCGACGGTGATACGTCCAGAAGTCGGCGTCCCGCCGACGCACGAGCGCCTCGGCCAGGAACACGTCGTACTCCGCGAACCGCTCGGACAGACGACGTCGGTACTCGTCAGGCGTGAGGAAGCACGGCCCGTAGCGTTGCAGGATCCACAGGCTACCGGGCAAGTAGGTGTTCATGCGCCGCGCGAACGACGACATCGTCGTGGCGTCGTCCGGGTCGCGGCGGCGATACGTCAGCACCTGGTGCACGAAGCCGAAGTCCGCGTGTCGCAGCACCTCGTAGCACGCGGCCTCGTCGGCGTGGATGCACGCCGGATCGTAGAAGGGATCTCGCGCCCGCACGATGTCCGACCGGATCAACGTCGCGCTGGGCGCACCGAACACGTACGGACCGCCCAGCAGGCCGAGCCGCGCCATGACCGCGCCGGGGACGGCCGCGTGCTCGGGCGGCACGCCGTCGAGATCGACCCACGCCCCGTCCAGGCGGTACGCGCTCACGAGACCGACGCGAGGATGCCCGTCTGCGAGCGCCACCATCGCGCCCAGGCAGTCGGGGAACAGCCAGTCGTCCCCCTGCAACACCTTGCAGTAGCGGCTCTGCGCCGACATCTCGCGCAGCGCCGCGTTGTGACTGCCGATGACGTCGAGGTGGCTGGTGCGGGCAACGACGCGGATGCGCGGGTCTTTCGCCGCGTACCGGCGTGCGATGTCGAGCGAGCCGTCGCGGCTGGCGTTGTCGACGATAACGTGCTCCCACGACGTGAAGCGCTGGGCCAGCACGCTCTCGATGCACTCCGCGAGGTGGCGCTCGCCGTTGTACACGGGTGTCACCACGGACACGACGGGCACGCCGATGTGCATTTCAGGCCCCTCAGGGTGCAGCCGCGTCGCGAACGTGGGCATCTGGTCGTGCCGCGGCGGCGTCGTTTGCTTGGGTTGTCGACGCCGATGAGGATGAAAGGCAGGATTCGTACCGAACCCCGCCGGC
>JBKPPN010000180.1:0-6290 GCA_046733575.1 Candidatus Methylomirabilota bacterium
GCCCAGGGCGATGCGCACGTCGTCGTAGCGTCCCTCGCGCGGCGTCGCGGCCACGGCGACCTCGGCGAGCGCGAAGTCCCAGGTGTTGCGCACCCGATGCTTCAGGAAGACGCTGCGCGCGCCCGCGTCCGGCGCCGGCACGTCGATCCACGTCACGAGCTCGCCCGGCCCGAGCACGGTCTCGGTCACGCTGCGCGCACCCAGGAAGAAGTCCTCCACTGCCACCTCGCGGCGCCCGCCCGCTCCCGCGATGCCGACACGCGCGCGGAGCGCGATCAGCGCGGGCGCCAGATCGGACGGGTGCGACATCACGCAGATCCCCCGCCCGAGGACGGAGAAGTACGTGCGGTGGTTCCCCGGGATGGCGAAGCACTGCCGGCCGCCGTTCTTGAAGCACACGAAGCCGGGATGGCGGAAGTACCAGCACCACGGACGCTGACAGAGGTTGCCGCCCACCGTCCCCATCGCGCGCAACTGCGTGGTCGCCACGGACGCGGCGGCGTGAGCGAGGGCGCGGAAGCGTTCCACCACGGCGGGATGACGCTCGAGCCGATCGAGGGTCACCGCGGCCCCCACGCGCAGGCCGCCGTCGGGCGACTCGGTGATGCGCGAGAGTTCGGGGACGGTCTTGAGGTTCACGAGCACGTCGGGCACGGGCTGCCCGGGGCCGCCGATGCCGTCCTTCATGAGCCCGAGGAGATCCGTCCCGCCCGCCAGGAGTCGCGCGCGCGGACCGTGCTCGGTCAGGCAGCGCACGACGTCCTCGACGCTCAGGGCGTCGACGTGCGCGAGGGGCGGCAGCTCATCCAGCATGGCGGCCGTCCCGTGCGCGGATCGCGTCGAGGATCCGCGCCGACGTGAGCGGAAGCGCGTCGATGCCCACGCCGAGCGCGTGTCGCACCGCGTTGCGGACGGCCGGCATGACGCCGACGAGCGGCGCCTCGCCGACGGGCTTCGCGGAGTACGGATAGTAGGGGTCCTCGCCCTCGATGTTGTCGACCTCGATGGCCGGCGTCTCGAGCGACGTGGGCACGCGGTACTGGTGCACGTCGGCATTGAGCAGCACCCCCGTGCGGCCATCGCGCTCCGCTTCCTCGTAGAGCCCGTAGCCCAGGCCCATGATGGCACCGCCGTACTGCTGCGACTCCACCAGCTTGGGATTGATCGGGCGCCCGATGTCGTGCGACGCCACGATGCGGAGCACGCGCAGCTCGCCCGTGTCCACGTCGACCTCGACCTCCACGGCGTGGGCGCCGAAGAGCCGGAACACCACGTCGTCGGGGTTCGGCGCGCGGCTTCCCGTGGCGCGGATCTCGTCGTCCGTGATCAGCGCGCACGCCCGCTCGAACGACATCGCGCGCATCTCCGCCCCGCGGACGTGGATCACGCCGTCGGCGGCAACCAGATCGTGGGGCGAGACCTCGAGCTCGCGCGCGACCAGCGCGAAGAGCCGGGCCCGCGCCAGAGCGGCCGCCTGCAGCGCGGCCGGTCCCATCTCGCTCGTCACGCGCGAGGCGTGGCTCGACGGCGCGTAGTGCGTGCCGTCGGTGTCGCCGTGGTGAATCGCCACGCGCGCGGGCTCGACACCGAGCTCCTCGGCCACGATCATGGGCAGGATCGTGATCTGCCCCGCGCCGATCTCCACCACCCCGGCCTCCAGCGTGATGGTGCCGTCCGGTCGCAGCACGACGTCGGCCTTGGCGGAGAACGGCGCGTAGCCGCCCCGCTCGATGCAGTACGCGGCCATCCCGATCCCGCGCCGACGCGGGCCGCTGGCGCTCGCATCGCGCATCCGGTCTCGTCGCTCCCACCCGATGCGCTCCGCGACGGCGCGCATGCAGCGATCGAGGTGCTTCGACGAGTACGGGAGGTCCTTGCCGCCCTCGAAGGCCTGAAAGTGCTCCGCGTAGTTGCGGACGCGCAGCGCGAGCGGATCGACGCGGAGTCGGGCGGCCAGATCGTCCATGGCGGCCTCGGTGCAGAAGGTCGCGATGGGATCGAGGACACCGCGCTGCGGTCCCGTGGGTGACGTGTGCGTGTAGACGGCCGTGACGCGGATGCGGACGTTCGGACAGCGGTAGAGCTCCGAGATCTGGTGCAGCGTGATGGCGTAGCGTCCGGCGTAGAGGCTGCCCGAGCCGATGTCGAGCACCACGTCGGCGTCGATGGCGGTGAGCGTCCCGTCGCGCCGCGCCCCGAGGCGCATCGTCACGTCCGCGGAGTAGCGGCGGGGATGGCTGACGAACTCCTCCGGTCGCGTGAGCTCGAGCCGAACGGGACGGCCCGTCATCATGGCCAGCCGCGCCGTGTAGTGCACGACGCGCTGGGCGCCCGCTTTCGACCCGAAGCCGCCGCCCATGTACTGCACGACCACGCGCACCTGGTCCTCGCGGAGGCCCAGCGACTTCGCCAGCTCACGCTTGACGTTCCAGACGCCCTGGGACGCCTCGTGCACGATGAGGCGCTCGCCGTCCCACTCCGCGATGCAGCAGCGCGTCTGGATGTCGACGTGATACTGCGTGGGCAGCGAGAAGCGCGACTCGCTCACGACGTCCGCCTCGGCCAGACCGCGCTCCACGTCGCCGCGCGTCCGCACGTACACGGGCTGCTGCACGTTGCCCTCGCGCGGACGCTCCACGTCGAGCACGGGGACCAGCGGGGCGCCCGGCTTCATGGCCTCGGCCGGCGTCACCGCGGCGGGCAGCACGTCGTAGTCGACGTCGATGAGCTGGCATGCCGCGCGGGCGGCGTCGAGCGTCTCCGCGGCCACGACGGCCACCTCCTGTCCCGCGTAGGCGATCGCCTCGGGAAAGGCGGGCTGGGCGATCATGTACCAGTAGGTGTGCCAGCCCTCGGTCGTGTCCTTCGTCAGGATCGCGTGCACCCCGGGCAGCGCCGCCGCGCGCGTGACGTCGATGCGACGGATGCGGGCGTGCGTATGGGGCGAGCGCAGGATGCTCGCGTGCAGCATCCCGGCCAGCTTCATGTCCGAGGAGTACCGTGCTTCGCCCGTCACCTTCTCGCGCGCATCGCGACGGTCGACGGAGCGGCCGATGACGCGGAGCGGACCGTCGCGCCGCGGCGGCTCCTCTCCCTCCACGAGCAGGCGCGGGACGACGCTCATCGGGCCTCCTTCGCCGTCGTCACGTCGGCGTGGCGCTGGCGCAGGGCGCGCGCGGCGGCCAGCGTCGCCTTGACGGTGTTGGGATACGTCCCGCAGCGGCAGAGGTTGCCCGCCACGGCGTGGTTCACCTGGTCGACGGTGGGATCGTGCGTCGTGTCGAGCAGCGCGGTGAGCGCCATCAGGATGCCGGGGATGCAGATGCCGCACTGGACCGCGTCGTGCTCGATGAACGCGGCCTGCAGCGGATGCAGCTCCCCCTCGCGAGCCAGGCCCTCCACGGTGGTGACGTCGCGTCCGCCCATCTCCACGCCCAGCAGCGTGCACGCGAACACGGCGCGACCGTCGACGACGACGGTGCAGCTTCCGCACTCGGCGCGATTGCAGCCGACCTTGGTTCCCGTCAGCCCGAGGTCCTCGCGCAGCAGCTCGGCGAGCGTCCGGCGCGCGGCCACCTCGAGCTCGACCCCGCGACCGTTGACGCGGAGGGCGATGCGCTTGACCGTCTGCGGCGTCGCCGTCATGCGCCCGTGATCCGGCTGTTCGCGCGGCGGCGTCGCGATCTCACCCTCGACATCTCAGATCCGGGTGGTGCTGGGAAGGATCCGGTCCACCGTGCTGGCGCGGGCGCGCTGGAGATGATCGCGCATCAGGCGCTCCGCCTCGCCCGCGTCGCGCGCGCGCAACGCGGCGAGGAGCGCGGCGTGCTCCTTCCACGTCTCCTCCAGCCGCACCACCGTGGACGGCCACAGCGCGCGCACGCGGTGCACCTGGTTCTGCATCTCCTTGAGCAGCGCCACGAGGCGCTTGTTGCGCGTGCACTCGTAGAGGACGGCGTGGAACTCGGCGGAGGCCTGCAGCGAGCGCTCGGGCGAGCGGCGGTCGGCGCGCTCGCGCTCGATTCGCACGAGATCGTCCAGCACCGTGAGCTGCGCGTCGTCGATCGTCTCGGCCGCGATCCGCGCCGCCATGCACTCGAGCGGCGTGCGGATCTGGTAGATCTCCAGGATGTCCTCCAGGTTCGGCTGCGACACGAAGCTGCCGCGCTGCGGGACGACGAGGATCAATCCCTCCGCCTGCAGGCGACGGAACGCCTCCCGCACCGGCGTGCGGCTCAACCCGAAGCGCGCGGCCACCTCGTGCTCGGTGATGCGCTCCATCGGGCGGAGCGTTCCCGTCACGATGGCGTTCTTCAGGTTGTCGTACACGGTGACGTGACGACCGCCGTGCGGGCCGGCCTGCCGGGAGCGCCGCGACATGCCGTCCCCGCCCTTGTCAGCGGCCACCGGGCACCTGGAAGTAGTACACGAGCGCCTTGCTGCCCGTGATGTTGAACGGCTGCCACGGCACGTCGCGCCGCTTCGCCCAGAGCTCGTCCTGCGCGTGCACGAAGTGCCACACGCCCTCCTCGTGCGCGGTGCGATAGAGGGTCTGGTAGATCTTGCGGCGCTTTTCCAGGTCGACCTCGGCGCGTCCCTGCTTCACGAGCTCCTGCAGCTGCGGCGTCGCCATGTGATCGCGGAACATCCAGTTCAGCATGGGGTCGGGCTCGAACTGCGTCCCCCACGCCACCGACGTCATGCCCTGGAAGGTGCCCTCCTGCGCGTCCTTCTGGATCTTGGCCCGCTCCGTCGGCACCAGCTTGACGCGCACGCCGACCTGGCGGAGCTGTCCGGAGATCGCCTCGGCGATCTCCGTGTCCTTCAGGAACACGCCGGAGCTGATGGCCCACGTGGTCTCGAATCCCTGCGGGTGCCCGGCCTCGGCGAGAAGCTGACGCGCACGCGCGGGATCGTACGGGTACGGCGCGACGGCGGGATCGTAGCCCAGCCAGGGCGACGTGAAGGGACCGGCCAGCACCACGCCGCGTCCGCCCAGGACGCTCTTCACGATGGCGTCCTTGTTGACGGCGAGGTTCATCGCCTCGCGGACCTTGCGGTTGTCGAAGGGCGGCTGCTTCAGGTTGAAGACGTAGATGATCAGTCGGCCGCCCTTCACCGGCGCGATCTGCGTCTCGCCGCTGTCCAGCATGTCGAGCTGGGGCACGGGCGGCGCGGCGATGATGTCGACGCCGCCACTGCGCAGCTCGGCTGCCCGCGTGCTGGCGTCCTTGATGGCGCGGAACACGAGTCGCTTCGGCTGGACCGGCCCGCGCCAGTACGAGGGATTCGCTTCCAGCACGAGCTGCTGGTCGCGCTTCCACTCCACGACGCGGTAGGGTCCCGTGCCGACGGGACCCTGCGCGAAGCCCGCCGCGCCGGCCTTCTCGCGCGCCTCGCGCGGCAGGACCTGGAGCCGCGTGAGATTGAAGAGCATGGCCGCGATGGGCTCGGACGTCACGAGGTCGATCGTGCCGGCGTCCCGCACGTCGACGCGCACGATGCCCTTGGCGTACGTCGAGCGACGGTTGCGCGCGTCGGCGTACTGCTCGAAGGAGTACTTCACGTCATCGGCGGTGAGCGGCTTGCCGTCGTGGAACTTCACGTTCCTCCGGAGGTGGAACCGCCAGGTCGTGGGGTTCACCGTCTCCCACCGCTCGGCCAGCAGCCCGACCGGCTTCAGCTCGTCGCCCTCGATGCCGACGAGCGTGTCGAAGATGTGCTGCTGGTAGATCTCCGAGGTGAACAGCATGCTGCTGGGCGGATCGAGGCTCTCGCCTTCCTCGCCGATGGCGACGGTCCACTGCTGACGCGGCGCCTGCGCCTGTCCCACCGCCGCCGTCCCCACGGCGACGAGGAGCCCGGCGGCGAGCAGCGCGCGCCACGTCATCCCACGCACGATCTCCGTCGTCACGCGCATGGCGCCGTCCTCCGTTCCGTCGTGAAGTGTGGCATCACGCGCTCCGCGAAGAGTCCGACGTCCATGTCGCGCCTCGCGGGGAGCGGTACCTCTCGGTCGTCCCGGTTGTATACCAGTAAAGTGCAGATCGAGGCAAGGGTGCGGCGTTGGTCTGATGTAGACTCCCCGCCATGCGCATCTCCGTGATCGGCGTCGGCAGCATCGGCCGTTACCTCATCGAGCGCGTGCACGAGGGCGCCGTCGGACGCGTCGAGCTCGCATCCATCGCCGACGTGCCCGAGGCGAAGGACCGTCTCACCGAACTCGCGGCACGCGCGGGCTGCCGCGCGACGACGGATCCGCTCGATCTGCTCACGGACAAGCCGGACGT
>JBKPPN010000181.1:0-5429 GCA_046733575.1 Candidatus Methylomirabilota bacterium
GAGCGCGACGTAGAGGAACACGTTGGTCGTGATCCGGACCCAGTACCCTGACGCGAAGGCAGGAACGAGGACCAGCACGACGAGGACGAGCAGGAGCAGAGCCACACGCACGGAACGCCGCACGCGTCTGACTACCGTGCCCTCTCCTCCGTGTCAAGCTGGGTTCCGTGTATCCTGCGCGCCGGGAGGTGCCGATGTCGTCGCCCGCCACCGACTGGTTGAAGGACAAGGAACCCGAGATGCTGCGCCTGCTGGAAGCGCTCGTGAACCAGGACTCGGGCACCTACGATCCGCTCGACGTGAACCGGCTCGCCGACATGCTGGTGGCACCGCTGCGCGACCTCGGCATGACGCCGACCCGCTTTCCGCAGACGACGTACGGCGATCACTGGCTGTGGGAGAGGCCGGGGCGATCGGACAAGCGACTGCTCTTCATCAGCCACATCGACACCGTGTTCGCGAGCGGCACGACGAAGGCGCGGCCGTTCAGCGTCGCGGGCACGCGCGCCTACGGCCCGGGCGTGCTCGACATGAAGGGCGGCATCACCGTCGTCCTGTTCGCGCTGCGCGCGCTCAAGGCCGTCGACAGCCCGGCCTGGCGCGACGCGGGCATCGCCTGGTTCCTCAACAGCGACGAGGAGGTGCTGTCCGCGAGCTCGCGTCCGCTCATCCGCGCCGAGGCGGAGCGCTCGACCAGTGTCGCGGTCACCGAGCCGGCACGTCCGGGCGGCGAGTACGTCATCGCACGCAAGGGCGCAGGGAAGTTCTTCCTCGACGTCGCGGGCAAGGCGGCGCACGCGGGCAACCAGCCGGAGGTGGGCAGGAGCGCGGTCCACGCGATGGCGCAGAAGATCTGCGAGCTCCACG
Source organism: Candidatus Methylomirabilota bacterium (assembly GCA_046733575.1). Lineage (GTDB taxonomy): Bacteria > Methylomirabilota > Methylomirabilia > Rokubacteriales > CSP1-6 > JBKPPN01. The sequence goes on from JBKPPN010000181.1 coordinate 868, forward strand.
CCATGACCGATCTCGCCGAGGGCACCACCGTCAATGTGGGCGTGGTGCGTGGCGGCGAGCGATCCAACGTGGTGGCCGATCACTGCGCCGCCGAGATCGACCTGCGCGCGTGGACGCCGGCAGCGGCCGAGCGCGCCATCGCGCGGTTCCATGAGATCAGCGCGCACGCGCATCTCGACGGGACGACGTCACGCCTGACCGGTGACATGAACTTCCCGCCTTGGCCCGAGGGTCTGCCCGGCACGACCGCGCTGCTGTCGCTCGTGCAGGAGGCTGGACGGGACCTCGGGCTCTCGCTCGCGGGGATCCGCACGGGCGGCGGCTCCGACGGCAACCACGCCTCCGCGGTGGCACCGACCCTCGACGGCTTCGGGCCGCAGGGGTCGCTGGCGCACGCGCCCGAGGAGTACATCGAGGTCGCCACGCTCGTCGAGCGCGCGCGCGTCACGGCGCGGTTCATCGAGCTGTGGACGGAGAAGTTCCGCCCGCCGTCGTGATGTCGGGCCGCGCCTGGCGTCGTCGCCGTTTCACCCGGCGCACGGACCGGGCGGGGCGTTCAGCGACCGGTGAAGCGCGGAGGTCGTCCCTCCCGGTGGGCGGCGATGCCTTCGTCGACGTCGGCGCTCCATTCCAGAGCGTGGCGGAGGGCGTCGGAGAGCGCGCGGGCGGCGGTGAAGCCGGACGTGTCGTGGACCGTCATGATGCGCTTCGTGCCGCGGGTCGCGAGCGGGCCGCTCGCCGCGATCTTCGATGCGAGCGCGCGCGCTTCGTCCAGGAGCGTCGCGGCGGGGTGGACGGCGAGGGCGAGGCCGATATCCGTCATTTCGCTGGCGGGGACGGGGCGGCCGGTGCAGATCAGCTCCAGGGCGCGAGCGCGGCCGACGATGCGGGGCAGGCGGATGGGGCCGGCGGCGCCGGGGAAGCCGCCCCAGAGCGCTTCCGGGAGACGGAAGACGGCGTGGTCGGCGGCGAGGCGGATGTCGCAGGCGAGCGAGAGCTCGGCGGCGCCAGCACGCGCTTCGCCGTTGAGGGCGGCGATGACGATCTGGGGAAGCGCCTCGATGGCGTCGTAGAGGCGGTTGGCCCGGCGGACGAGGGCGACGATCTGGTCCTTGGTGAACTGGGCGCGGATGGTCGGATTCAGGATGCCCATCGAGAAGAACTCGCGGCCGGTGCCGGTGATGATGACGGCCTGGCTCGTCTCGTCGTCGCGGAGGCTCTCCACGAGGCGCGCGAGCTCCAGGAGGACCTCGGGCGAGAGGCGGTTCTCGCCGCGGCCGTCGTCGAGCGTGAGCGTGACCACGCCGCCCGCCTGCTCGCGTCGCACACCGCTCGCCGTCGCGCTCACGCCGTCACCTGCGGAAGCACGTGCCGGCCGAACAGCTCGACGGTCTGGACGGGATCCGCGGCCAGGCTCACCGTGAACATCAGCCGCTCGACGCCCGCGGCGGCGGCGGCGTTCACCTGGTCGATGCAGTCGTCGGGCGTGCCGGCCACGGCGAGACGCGCGCGCAGGTAGTCGAAGAGTCCGAGTCGTTTCACGAGCGACGCCTCCATCTGGCGTTGATGCGTGGTGTAGACGCGCCGCAGCTCCCGCACCGCGGGCACGAGCTCGGGCGGGACGCCGCGCCCTTCGGGATCAGGCCCCAGGATGTACGCGGCGACGAAGCCCAGGATGTTGCCGAGCTTCTCGTGTGCGGTCTCGCGGCGACGCGCGCAGTCGAGGCACGCGATGTACCAGGTCTCGACATCCCCGCGCGGACGCTGGGCCGTCGTCGCGCCCGCCCGGAGCGTCGTCTCGACGTGCGTCACCTGCTCCTTCGCGTGGCCGTAGTTCACGAACACGCCATCGGCGACGGCGCCCGCCATGCGGAGGGCCTTCGGTCCGGATGCCGCGACGTAGACGGGAACGCGACCGCGCAGCCACGGAATCGAGGCCGGGCCCCCCTCGCCTTCCCACGTCGCCGTCTCGCCGCGCAGGAGTCGCCGCATGAACGTGACCGCGGTGCCGAGAGATTCCGCCCGTGTCGGCGCGGAGCCGACGTTGACGACGCCGCTGTGACCCGATCCGACGCCGAGCACCACCCGGTCCGGCGCGAGCAGATCGACCGACGCCGCCGCCGTCGCCGTGATGGCAGGATGCCGCGTGGTGACGTTCGTCACGCACAGGGCGACGCGAGCGCGGCGCGCCGTCTCGGCGGCCAGAGCCGTGGCCACCCACGCGTCCATGGCGTTGCCGGGCGTGTCGGCGATGCCGACCATGTGAAAGCCGAGCTCGTCGGCGAGCGCGGCCATGCGCCGCGTGTAGTCGGGCTCGTAGGGCCAGAAGAAGAAGCCGAGCTCCATCCGCTCGCTCAGGATCGGGCGCGCCCGCGCGATGCGAGGCGCGACGCAACGGCCGTCACCGCTGGTGCGCGAGCGGCAGGCCGGACACGGGACTCCGCGCGTGCAGGATGTAGTCGCGACGGATCGTGCCGATGTAGAGGTCGCGCAGATCGGGACCGCCCCACGCGACGTTGGTCGGCCACGCCATCACCTCGCCGGTGGGATCGTGCACGATCGTCTCGACGCGTCCGGAGGGCGTGATGGCGACGATCCGGTTGGCGACGACCAGCGTGACCCAGAGATTGCCCTCCTGGTCGAAGCCGCAGCCGTCCGTCGCGCCGAAGCGCGCGCGCTGCTCGGCCGACGCCTTCGGAAACGCCGGCTCGCCGAGGATCGGTCCGTACGGCTCGATCGCGCCCAGGCTGTCGTCCGCGCGGATGGGACAGCGCACGATGTTGCGCCCGATCGTCTGGCAGACGTAGAGGTAACGCTCGTCGGCGTCCAGGGCGAGCCCGTTGGTGAAGTCGAAGCCGTCCGCCATCTTGTCCGCGCGCCCGTCCGGTCGCACGCGGTACACGAAGCCGTCCTTGGAGCCCGCCTCGGCCGCCGTCACGTCCCACGTCGAGTGCGAGCACCAGACGTTGCCCGCGCGGTCGACGATGGGATAGTTCGACGAGACGAGCGTCCGACCGTCGATCGCGTCGCAGAGCACCTGGACGACGCCGGTCTCGACATCGAGACGCTGCAGCGGGCCGGGCAGGCCGTCGCCGAGTCCGTAGTTCGCGATGACGATGCGACCGCGGTCGTCCATGTTGATCCCGTTGGGCGCGCCGCCCGCCTTGCCCACGCGCCTGAGCGTCCCGTCGGGCCGCACCTCGGCGCACGCGCTCGCCTGATCCGACGCCCACACGCGACCGTCCCGCCCCACCACGACGTCCTCGGGGCGCTTCAGCCCGACGCCGATCTTCGTCAGCCCGGAGAGCGGAATCGGTGCGAGCGGCATCAGCGCGCGGGCGCGGGCGGCCACGCGATGCCGAGACGCGCAAGTCGACGCAGCGGATCCTGACCGAGCGAGCGATCCCACACGTCGGCGAGCGCCTCCGGCGTCCATGGCTGGACGCTGGTGATCGTCCGCAGCGGTCCGGGCTGCGACCACACCGACACCTGATGACCGCGCACGTGCACGATCTGTCCCGTGATGTGGGCGGCCGCGTCGCTGGCCAGGAACGCGACCACGTTGGCGATCCCTTCCGGCGGCGCGTTCACCTGGGCACGGCGCTCGTCGGGCAGGCGCGACGTCATCCGCGTGTCGGCCTCGGGCGAGATCGTGTTGCAGGTCACGCCGTACTTCGCCATCGCGAGCGCCGTCGACCGCGTGAGACCGACGATGCCTTCCTTGGCCGCGGAGTAGTTCGGCTGGCCCGGGCTGCCTTCGAGCCCGGCCGTCGAGGTGAACGTGATGATGCGGCCCTGCCTGGTCTCGCGCATGTGCCGCGTGGCGGGACGCAGCACGGTGAAGTGGCCCTTCAGGTGGACCGCGATGACCGCATCCCACTCCTCTTCCGTCATGTTGAAGATCATCCGCTCGCGCAGGATGCCGGCGCAGCACACGACGATGTTGAGCGCGCCGAACGTCTTGAGCGCGGTGTTCACGATCGCCTCGCCGCCCGCCATGGTCGCGACGCTCTCCGCGCTCGCCACCGCGGCGCCGCCGCCCTTCTCGATCTCCTTCACGACGGCCTCGGCCGGCGCGCTGGACGGATCACGTCCGTCGACGCTCACGCCGTAGTCGTTCACGACCACCTTCGCGCCGGCGGTGGCGAGACCGAGGGCCACCGCGCGCCCGATGCCTCCGCCCGCGCCCGTGACCACCGCCACCTTGCCGTCGAGCATGCCCATCACGTCCTCCTGCTGCGCGAGTGCGCCGTATTATAGCGACGCCCCGGACGGCACTCGCGCGCCGCGATGCTCACCGCGCGTGCGTGCGGATGAAGTCGATGATCCGGTTGACCGCCTTCACGGACGCCGGCGCATCGGGGGACGTCCGCAGCGCGTCGTAGGCCTGGCCCTCGAAGAAGTCCAGCTCCAGATGTCCGCCCGCCTTTCCCGTAGCGCTCCACGAACTGCTCGAGGCTGGCGCGCGGGTGCAGCGGGTCCTGCGGATGCTGCAAATAGAGAATGTCGGGCCGCTCGATGGCGTCGCCGCGCTCGAGGATCTTCAGGGGGCTGCCCTCCGC
>JBKPPN010000182.1:0-5733 GCA_046733575.1 Candidatus Methylomirabilota bacterium
GAGGCGCGCCTCGACGTCGCCGCGGCGGAGCGGGGGCTCGATGCGCTCGGCAGCCGGCTCGGCATGGACCGCGTGCGCGCCGCGTGGGGCGTGACCCAGGTGATCAACACGCGCATGGCCGAGGGTGTCCGTCTCGTCTCCGTGCGCCGCGGCGTCGACCCGCGGCGCTTCGCGTTGCTGTCGTTCGGCGGCGCGGCGGGACTGCACATCACGGACATCGCGCGACGTCTCGAGATCACGCGCGTGATCGTGCCGCGGGTCGCGTCGGTGCTGTCGGCGTGGGGCATGCTCGCGACCGACCTCCGCTACGAGCTGGTGCGCAGCCACGTGGGCGACCTGCGCGCCGTGAAGCCCGGCGACCTGCGCGACATCTTCGTCGAGATGGAGAAGCAGGCGCGCGGGCGACTCGGCGACTACGCGGGTCCCGTCCGCATCCACCGCGCCATGGACATGCGCTACGGCGAGCAGGTCTTCGAGATCACCGTGCCGCTCGACGACGTCGACTTCGGAGCTGACGACGTGCTGGAGCAGATCGTGGAGCGCTTCCACACGCGCCACGAGGAGCTCTACACCTACGCGCTGCGCGATCAGGACGTGGTGCTCGTCAACGCCCGCGTGGCCGCGGTCGGCGAGCTGCCGGCGCTGCCCGCCGAGCCGCACGTGGCGGCGCGCGGTGAGACACCGGCGCGCGGGTCGCGCCGCGTGTACCTGGACGGCTGGTACGACGTCCCCGTCTACGACCTCGACGCGCTGAGCCCCGACCAGGTGCTCCGTGGCCCCGCACTCATCGAGTCCGCCACGACCACCGTCCTGCTACGCGAGACGGACACAGCCACCGTCACGCCGCTGGGCTGGTTGAGCATCGCGATCGGGGCGCCGCACTCGTCGAGCGTGTGACGACCGCTCATACCACTGAGAACGGCACCCCTTCACGGAGCGACCCCCTCGACCAGGAACGACCGCGTCTTCGCGGCCTTGTGGCGAATCGGCACGATCTCCCGATACGCGGGCGCGTTCCAGAACTGCTGCGCTCGCTCCACACTCGGGAATTGAACGATCGCAACTCGGCCGGTCGGCGGCTCTCCTTCGAGGACTTCGACCTTCCCGCCGCGCGCGATGAATCGCCCGCCGTACGACTCGATGAGTGCCGCGGCCTTTGGCGAGTATTGCTTGATCGTCTCCGGGTCGGTCACGTGAATGTCCACGACGATGTACCCGGGCGGGGAATTCTGGCCGTGCAGAACCGTCGAGCCCACTGCACCAAGGGCCGCGCTTGCGATTGCGATTCCAAGCGCCTTCCACCAGGCTGTCATGAGCGCCTCCTCTTGATCCTCGGCGACTGCGGTGGTGCAGGGAGCGCGGAAGAGTGATGATCGACGATCAGCCATTGCCCTTCGCGATTTCGGTACACGAAGCTGTACCGTGCGGGAGTCGTCGTCGGTTTACCGTCCCGGACGCTGGTGAACGTGTACGTACCGGTATTGACCGCGGTGTCGCCGTAGACGCGGACCCGTTGCTCGCCCAGGACGCCCTTGAACTCCGGCGGAAAACCGGGCAGGACCTTGAAGTAGTCCCGGATACTGGACGGCGTGTCGCGTAGCACGGGCGAAACCGTTCCCCACAGCACCGCGTCACGATCGTACAGCGCGACGACGCGCTCGGGATCTCGGCTGTTCATGGCATCGACCCACGACTGAGTGGCAGCCGCCACATCTTCCTTTGGACCAGCAGTTGCCACTGTCGTCGTGAGCGTCGCGATCGCGGCCACGATGGCGAATGTTGGTCTCATGATCCCCTCCCGTCCTTGGTTCTGTCGGAAGAGAGCCTGCAAGCGGCATTGGCCACTGTGTCGCGGTGTCCGGGCAACGGAAGTGCCAACGAAGAGCGGTCTGACCGTTGGTGCGTCCTCGTCGACGTAATGAGGCGGTAACATGACGGCCCAATGCGCGGACACTCTCAGAAGGTCATGAACGATGCGTGAACCGCGGGTCGTTTGCGGGACTGCTCTCCACCGACTCGAGAACAGCCCGAAATGACGCTGACACTCGTGCGCGTGGTGATCGCGCTCGTCGCGACGCTCGTCCTCACACCGGCCGTGGGCGTCGCCCAGCCCGGCGCGAAACCGTATCGCGTTGGCGTGCTGTGGTTCACGTTCCCCGAAGTCAGCGCACCGTTCTTTGAAGCTCTGCGCCAAGGCCTGGCCGAGCTCGGATACGTCGAAGGGCGGCATGTGTTCTTCGAGCAGCGGTGGGCGGAGAAGAACCCCGATCAGTACGCCCGGCTCACGGCCGAATTGCTTCGCGCCAAGGTTGACGTGATCGTGGCCGGGAATCTCGAGTCGAGCATCGCAGCTCGGAAAGTTACTTCTTCGGTCCCGATCGTCCTCACGGCCGGCGGCGACCCGGTCCGCGCCGGGTTGGTCGCGAGCCTTGCCCGCCCGGGAGGAAACGTCACGGGGATGTCCGAGGTCGTCCCGGACCTCGCCCCGAAGGTATTGCAGCTTCTCAAAGAGATCGTGCCATCGATGGCGCATGTCGGAGTCCTCTCAGATCCTGCCAATCCTTCGTATGACTCCACCCGATACGAGATGGACCAGGCGGCCAGGACGTTGGGGCTACAAATCACCCCGGTGAATGTCACACGTCCCGACGACTTTCCTGGCGCCTTCTCCAGCATCACGCGCGAGCGGCTCGACGGCTTGATCGTGTACGTCACGCCGATCACGCAGGGACATCGCAAACACATCGTCGAGTTCGCGCACCGGAAGAGGCTTCCAGCGCTCTATTCGGCGCGCGAATTCGTCGATGCGGGCGGGCTGATGTCGTACGGACCAAACCACAGGGCCCTGTTTCATCGCGCCGCGGCCTACGTGGACAAGATCCTGAAGGGAATGAAACCCGCCGATCTGCCCGTCGAGCAGCCGACGAAGTTCGAGCTCATCATCAATCTGAAGACAGCGAAGGCACTCGGACTGACCATCCCGCAGTCGCTGCAGCTTCGCGCCGATCAGGTGATCGAATAACGCTACCGACGACGCGAAATTACACGCGTCTTCACGAATGTCGCACAAGCTGTGGTCAATTGCCTGGCCTGCCGGTCCATCGGAATGTCATCGGTGAGTGTTCAGGCGGACAGGCCATCCCTCATTTCGAATCTGCGATGAGCACGAAGGTCCCCGTGCGGAAGAGCGGCTCAGCGCGCGATCAGTTGCCAGAGCTTCTCCGCCGTGAGCGGCATGTCGACGGCCGTCACGCCGAGCGGTGAGAGCGCGTCGACGACCGCGTTGACGATCGCCGGGGGCGCGGCGATCGTTCCGGCCTCGCCCACGCCCTTGGCGCCGAGCGGATTCAGCGGGCTCGGCGTCGTCGTGCCGTCGAGGGTGACGGCGGGCATGTCGGCGGCGCGCAGCACCGCGTAATCCATCAGCGAGCCCGTCACGAGCTGACCGGCGTCGTCGTACACGATCTGCTCCATCAGCGCCTGGCCGATGCCCTGGGCGAGCGCGCCGTGAAGCTGGCCCTCGACGAGGAGCGGGTTGACGTGACGGCCGCAGTCGTCCGCGAGCACGAGGCGGACGATCTGGAGCTCGCCGGTCTCGCGCGCGATGCGGACGGCGCACACGCAGCTGCCGAAGCTGTAGGCGTCGTGCGGCGCCTGGAAGAATGATGTGGCCTCGAGCCCGGGCTCGACCCCGCCGGGCAGTCCGCCGCGCCCGTATGCGGCCCCGGCGACCTCCGCCCAGCCCAGCGCGCGATGCGGCGCGCCCACGACGTGAAAGCCGCGCGCCGCGTCGAACACGACGTCGTCCACCTTCGCTTCCAGCAGTGCGGCCGCGACCTGGCGGCCCTTGTCGACCACGCGTTCCGACGCGCGCACGAGGGCGCTGCCGCCCAGCACGGTGCTGCGGCTGCCCGATGTGCCGATGCCCTGCGGCGCGCCGTCGGTGATGCCGGCGCGCACGCGGATCACGTCGGGACGGACGCCCAGGCGGTCGGCCACGATCTGCGCGAACGTCGTCTCGTGCCCCTGCCCGGATGCGCACGAGCCCGTCGTCACGGTGACGCGGCCCGTGCGCTCGACGCGGACGGCGCCGCTTTCCCAGCCCGCGGCGCTCGGCTCGACGTACGTCGCCACGCCGACGCCGTACAGCTCGCCGCGGGCCCGCGCCGCGCGCTGTTCCTCCCGGAGCTTCGCGTAGCCCGCGGTGTCGAGCGCGTGCGCGAGCGACGTCGCGTACTCGCCCGAGTCGTACGTCAGCCCGGTCGGCGTTCGGTACGGAAAGGCCTCGCGCGGGACGAAGTTGCGCCGCCGCAGCTCGCCGGGATCGACGTTCAGGGCCCGCGCTGCGCCCTCGACCAGTCGCTCGATGACGAAGGCCGCCTCGGGACGGCCTGCACCGCGATACGCGCCGGTCGGCGCGGTCGTCGTCAGCACGCCGGCCGTCTCGATGTCGACGCTCGTCACGCGGTACGCGCCGGGCAGCATGTTGCCGTAACGGCCGGGCGGCACCGCAGCGCTCGCCACCACGGTGCCCCCGACCGGCACCACGATGCGGGCGCGCAACGCCGTGATCGTGCCGTCGGCGCTCAGCGCCATCTCCGCCTCGCACGCGCCGCCACGTCCCTGCGTGGTCGTCTGGAAGTCCTCCCCGCGCGTGGCGATCCACTTCACCGCCCGGCCGAGCTTGAGCGCCGCGAATGCGATCACGACGTCCTCCGGATACACGCCCGCCTTCACCCCGAACGCGCCGCCCACGTCGGGGGCGGTCACGCGGATCCGCTCCTCGGGGAATTTCAGGATGCGGGCCAGCTCGGACCTGAGGCCGAACGGGCTCTGGACCGAGATCCAGACGGACAGGAGTTCCGTGCCCTCGTCGTACTCGGCGACGACAGCGCGCGGCTCCATCGTCATCGCGGACACGCGGTTCTGGCTGACGGCGATGCGCTCCACGTGCGCGGCGGTACGAAACGCCGCGTCGGCGTCGCCCGCGCGCCAGCGATGGGCGATGACGCGGTTGGATGCGATGTCCGGGCCGAGCGGCGTCGCGGCGAGCGCGGCCGCGGCTGTTCGCAGCGCGTCGAGCGGCTCGTACGCCACGTCGACGCGCGCCACGGCGTCGTGCGCCTCGTAGGGATCGCGCGCGATGACGAGCGCAACCGGAGCGCCCACGGCGTAGACGGTGTCGCGCGCGAGCGGCGTGCGCTTCGGCGCCGCGATCGAGGGCAGGAACGGCATGAGCGTGACGGCGTCGAGGTCCGGAAGATCGCGCGCGGTGATCACCGCGACGACCCCCGGCATCGCGACGGCCGCCCCGGCGTCCACGCGCGTGAGACGGGCGTGCGCGTGCGGGCTGCGCACGAACGCGGCGTGCAGGAGGCGCGGGCGAACGATGTCGTCGACGTACTGCGCGCGGCCGGTGAGGAAGCGTCGATCCTCCACCCGGCGGAGCGGACGCCCGACCCAGGATCCCGGCGTGTCGATGGTGTGCGAAGTCATGGCGGAATGTTCCCGTACCATACACGAGAGGCGACCATCACCTGGAGGCCCGCATGACCCTGGAAGCGAAGCTCGCCGCCATTCGCGAGGCGGCCCGGACGCGCATCCCACCCGAGACCCGAGCCGTCATGGCATCGGCGGTCGGCGAGCAGCGGCGCTCCGGAATTACCGAGCGCGTCGCGCGCGTCGGACAGCCCGCGCCCGACTTCACACTTGCCGACGCGTCCGGCACACCGG
>JBKPPN010000183.1:0-7649 GCA_046733575.1 Candidatus Methylomirabilota bacterium
TCCCGACGGGCACGCAGCCGACGCGCAGCGCCGGCACGGTGAGGCTCGCGCCCGTGGTGACATCCCACCGCCAGCCGTGCCACGGGCACGTCACGACCGTGCCGTCGAGGTCCCCCTCGCCGAGCGGCCCGCCACGGTGTGGACAGCCGTCGTCGACGGCGTAGATGCGCCCGGCCACGTTGCACAGCACGAGGGCGCGTCCCTCCACCATCATGCTCCGCATGGTGCCGGGGGGGACGTCGCCGACGCGAGCGACACGCACGGTGGTATCAGTCACCGCGATCCTCCCCTGCCCGGCACGCGGACAACCGGCGCGCCCGGGACCGAGCCGCCCTCATCGCGACGACGGCTTCCCTGACGGATTACACTCGTCCGAAAGGAGACCCGCACGATGGCGAACAGTGTCGGCTATCACGAATCCGAAGGGCGGCTCACGCCGCAGACGATCGACATGCACCGGGCCCTCACGAGCCTCCAGGAAGAGCTCGAGGCGGTGGACTGGTACCAGCAGCGGATCGACGCCACCGGTGATCCCGAGCTGCGCGAGATCCTGCGTCACAACCGGGACGAGGAGCAAGAGCACGCCGCCATGGTGCTCGAGTGGATCCGGCGTCGCGACGCGAACTTCGACGCCAAGCTCCGTGAGTATCTCTTCACGGAAGGCTCGATCACCGGGCGCGAGGATGCGGCCATGGGCCGGAACGGCGGTGGACCGGCGGGTAACGGGCAGACGGCCTCCCGGGGCATGACCACCGTGGGGTCGCTGCGAGGAGGACGATAGATGGATCACCTGCGACGGATATCCGCCCCCATCTCCGAGCGCGTGTGGCATGCCCTCGACGACGCCATCGCGCAGGCCGCGCGCCACGTGCTGGCGGGCCGCCGCGTGGCCACGTTCGACGGGCCCAAGGGTTGGGATCACACCGCGGTGCGCCTCGGCACCATGACGCCGTGCAAGTCGCGCGAGGGCGCGGCGGTGGTGTGCGTGCCCGAGGTGGTCCTGCTCAACGAGGTGCGCGCGGACTTCAGCATTCCATGGTCCGCCATCGAGGTGTTCGAGCGCGGCGCCCCGGCCCTCGAGACGAAGCCGGCGGAAGTCGCGGCTCGCGAGGTGTCGATCGCCGAGGACCGCGTGGTGTTCTACGGGGATCCCGCCGGCGACGGCTTCCTCGGCCACAAGGAGACACCGCGCGTGCGTGCGCAGGACTGGGCGAAGCCGGGTCAGCTCGTGGCCGATCTGCTGAAGGCGGTGGAATCGCTGGATGGCCTCGGCATTTCCGGTCCGTACGAGGCGGTCCTGGCCCCGGCGCGCTACTACGCCTATCTCCAGGCCGTCGACGACGGCGGCTATCCCGCGGCGCGACAGCTGAAAGAGTTCATCTCCTCGGTGCACCGCTCGACGGTGATCAGGGACGCGGGCGCGCTCTTCTCGACGCGCGGCGGTGACTTCGTGCTCACGGTGGGCGGGGACCTCGCGGCGGGCTACCGTCAGCACGACCGGGACGCCGTGCATCTGTTCTGCACCGAGACGATCGCGCCCCAGGCGGTGACGCCGGAAGCCGTCTGCATCGTCGAGGGCTAGCGCGCGAGCGGGAGAGCGGCGAGACGCCGCCGCTCTCCCGTCGCCTTCAGATCACTTCTTCGAGGCGTCGTAGATCTCGCCGAACAGCACCCAGCGCTCGCCGTCGAACTTCGCGAGCTGCTCCTGCTCGATGGGGTAGAAGTCGGTCGGGCTCGTGTTGAGCTTGATGCCGGGCAGCAGCATCGGCAGCGACACGTCCTTCAGGTTGGCGGCCTGGTTCATCACGTTCGCGCGCGAGAGATCGGTGCCGCACTGCTTGAGGACCTGCACGATGCCTTGCGCCGCGTTGTACCCGTAGACGTTCTCGAGCTGCGAGACGTTGCCCTCGGGATAGTACTTCTTCATGAAGGCGAGCCAGTCCTTGTAGCCCTGGTCGTTCTTCCAGGTCGGATCCGTAGGGTCCTTCAGGTAGAACGTCGACACGATGTCCTTGGACGCGTCGAGTCCGGCCGGCTGGAGCGTCGAGCCCACCGAGTTGGACACGTTGTTCAGGATGTGGAGCGGCTTCCATCCGATGTCGTGGGCCTTCTTGATGGCCTGGGCGGCGAACTTCGGCGTGGTGACGTTGAAGAAGACGTTGGCGCCGCTGTTCTTGAGGTTGGCCACCTGCGAATCGACGGTGGGGTCGGTGACCTCATAGCTCTGCTCCATCACGATGAGCTTCTTCGCGTTGTCGCCGAGCCCGTCCTTGAAGCCCTTCAGGTAGTCCTTGCCGTAGTCGTCGTTCTGGAAGAGGATGCCGACCTTCGCGTTCGGCACGTTCTTCATGACGTACTGCGCGTAGATCTTGCCCTCCGCCTGGTACGTCGGCTGCCAGCCCATGGTCCACGGAAAGTGCTGGGGGTCACCCCACTTCGTGGCGCCGGTGGCCACGAAGAGATGCGGCACCTTCTGCTCGTTCACGTACTTGTGGATGGCGCTGTTGGGCGGCGTCCCGAGCGTGTTGAAGAGGAAGAGGACCTGATCCTGCTCCACGAGCTTGCGCACCATCTCCACCGTCTTGGGCGGGCTGTAGCCGTCGTCGTAGTCGATGTAGGTGATCTTGCGGCCGTTGATGCCGCCCTCCTCGTTGATCTTCTTGAAGTAGGCCGCGATGACCTTGCCGATGGTGCCGTAGGCGGACGCCGGCCCGCTGAAGGGATGGGTGCCGCCGATCTTGATCTCCGTCGCGGTGACCCCGGGGTCGGCGGCACGGACCGTCGCGGCGGGCGCGGCGATGACGAGGGTGAGCAACACGGCGAGCAGCGCTCTTCGCATCGACATTGACGCCTCCTTCGGTGTGGGACGACACCCGTGGTGCGACGGGCCTCGTCCTCCAGTGAATCCCTATGATACCGGAGCGGTTCCGACCTTCCGGCGCGCGCGCCGCGCGAGCAGGAGCGCGAGCGTGCCCGACACCCCGCGGGGCATGACGTACATGAACAGGATGAGGAACACGCCGTAGATCGCCCACGGGGCCGCCTTGGAGATCTCCTGCGCGTAGTTCGGCACGAACTGGATGAAGAGGCCGCCGAAGATCGCGCCGGAGATCGTGGCGAGGCCTCCGATCACCACCCCGACAAGAAACGTGATGGAGAGGAACACGTTGAAGGTGTCGGGCGCGACGAAGGCCACGGCGAGACCGCCGATGGCGCCCGCCACGCCGGTGTACGCGGCGCTCACGCCGAAGGTGAGCGACTTGTAGAGCGCGGTGTTGACGCCCATCGCCTCCGCCGCGATGTGGTTGTCGCGGATGGCCACGATGGCGCGGCCCGCGCGACCGCGCAGCAGGTTCCACGCGAGCACGAAGAGCGCCACGAGGACGGCGAGGGCGACGAAGTACATCCACTGGTCCGCCGTGAGGGGCAGCCCGAGCGGCGCCTTGGGCTTGCTCAGCACGATGCCCTGCGAGCCGCCCGTCCAGCTGTCGGCGTACTTGAGGATCTGCGGCACGGCGAGGGCGAGGGCGAACGTCGCGAGGGCGAGGTAGAGTCCCTCCAGCCGGAGAGCGGGAATGCCGAAGAGGAACCCCACGACGAGGCACAGGACCCCGGCGGTGGGAATGGTCCATCCCCAGGGCACGCTCCAGCGATCGATCATCACGGCCGCGGTGTAGGCGCCCAGCGCGTAGAAGGCGCCGTGGCCGAGCGAGATCTGCCCGTTGTAACCGGTGAGGATGTTCAGCCCGAGGATGGCCATGGCGTACACGAACACCTGGGTGAACTGGAACAGGCGGAAGCCGGTCACGAGAAACGGCAGGGCGAGCGCCACCGCGAGCGGCACGGCCACCACGAGCCACGTCCGCGCGCGCGATGAGGTCATACGCGGCGGATCTGGGCGCGGCCGAAGAGACCACTCGGCCGCACGAGAAGGACGATGATGATGAGCGCGAGCGCGACGGTGAACTTCAGCTCCGAGCCGATGAACTTCACGTAGGTGCCGGCGAGGTTCTCGATGATGCCCACGATGAATCCCCCCAGCACCGCGCCGCCCGGGCTCGTGAAGCCGCCGAGGGTGGCCGAGGCGAACGCATAGATCAGGATGCCGCTCATCATGTTCGGCTCGAGGAAGACGATGGGCGCGACCATGATCCCCGCCACTGCGCCCACGAGCGCGGCGAGGCCCCACCCGAGAGCCAGCATCCAGCCCACGCGAATGCCCACGAGGCGGCTCGACGCCGGGTTCTGCGCCGCCGCGCGCATGGCGAGCCCGAGGCTCGTGTAGCGGAAGAAGAGGAAGAGGCCGAGCAGGAGCAGGAGCGTGACCACGATCGCCCCCAGGTCGTGCGCCCCGAAGATGATGTTGCCGATCCTGATCGGCTTGGCGGGGAACGGACTCGGAAAGGGCTGGATCACGTACGAATAGATCCACCCCGCCACGCTGTTCAGGATCACGAGCAGCCCGACGCACACGATGACGATGGAGAGCACCGGGGCGTTCTCGACGGGCCGGATGATCACCCGCTCGATCACGATGCCGCTCACGAAGGCGATCACGAGCGTGCACAGGAAGGCGGCCCAGAACGGCAGCCCGTGATTCATCATCGACCACGCGAGGTACGTGCTGAACATCGCCATCTCGCCCTGGGCGAAGTTCACCACGTCGGTGGCCTGGTAGATCATCACGAGCGCCAGGGCGAAGCTCGCGTAGATCCCGCCCGTCGCGATCCCCGAGACGACCTGCTGGAGGAAGATGTCCATCGCGCCTCTCAGTACCCGAGATAGGACCGACGGATGGTGTCGTCCTGGCTGAGCGTGGACGCGGGCCCCTCCATGACGACGCGGCCGGTCTCCAGGACGTACGCGTGGCGCGCCACCCCGAGCGCGATGGCGGCGTTCTGCTCCACGAGCAGCACGCTGACGCCCTGCTCGGCGTTGATGGCGCGCACGATGCGGAAGATCTCGCGCACCACGAGCGGAGCCAGGCCGAGGGACGGCTCGTCGAGGAGCAGGAGGCGTGGACGCAGCATCAGCGCGCGCGCCACCGCGAGCATCTGCTGCTCGCCTCCGGACAGCGTGCCCGCCACCTGCCGCCGCCGCTGACCGAGGACGGGAAAGTAGTCGTACACCCGCGCGAAGTCCGTCGCCGTGCCGGCGCCGTCGCGGCGGACGTACGCGCCGAGGCGCAAGTTCTCCTCCACGGTGAGGTTCACGAACGTGCCGCGCCCCTCGGGCACGTGGGCGATGCCGAGGCGCACGATGTCCTCGGCCGCCTTGCCGTCGATGCGCTCGCCCTCGAACTTCACGATGCCCGTGGTCTTGACCGCCCCCGACACCGCGCGCAGTGTCGTCGTCTTCCCTGCCCCGTTCGCGCCGAGGATCGTCGTGATGCCCCCGGCCTCCACCTGGAAGGCGACGCCGTGCAGGACGTTGGTGATCCCGTAGCTCGCCGTGAGGTCCTGCACCTCGAGGATGGCCGGCATCAGGCCTCGCTCCCGAGGTACGCGCGAATCACGTCGGGATCGCGCTGCACGTCGGCGGGCGGCCCGTCGGCGATCTTGCGCCCGAAGTCGAGGACCACGACGCGGTCGGACACCTGCATCACGAGGCTCATGTGGTGCTCGACGAGCACCATGGTGAGCTCGCGCTGCTCGCGCACGCGGCGGAAGAGCGCGCCGAGCGCGGCCACCTCCTCGTGATTCAGGCCGCCCGCCGGCTCGTCGAGCAGGAGCAGGCGCGGACGGCTCGCGAGCGCGCGCGCCAGCTCCACGCGCTTGAGCGTCCCGAAGGGCAGCCCCATGGCGGGATGACGCGCCACCGCGCCGAGGTCGAGGAACTCGATCAGCTCGTCGGCCGCCTGCGCGATGCGCCGCTCCTCCGCGCGCACCGCCGGGAGCCGGAGCGCGTTGCCGAGGAAGTCGCTCCGCGTACGGCAGTGCACGCCGAGCATCACGTTCTCGCGCACGGTCATGGTGGGAAACAGGGCGAGGTTCTGGAACGTGCGGCCGATGCCGAGCGCCGCGATGCGGTGGGCCGGGACCCCGAGGAGCGACGCGCCCTCGAAGAGGATGTCGCCGGCGTTCGGGGCGTAGAGCCGGCTCAGGCAGTTGAAGAGCGTCGTCTTCCCCGCCCCGTTCGGCCCGATGAGTCCGACGATCTCGCGGTCCATCACGTCGAAGGAGACGCCGTCGAGCGCGACGATACCGCCGAACCTCACGGCGATGTCGCGCACGGCGAGGAGGGATGATCGAACGGAGCCGGCCATCGGAGCGCTCAAAAAAGTGGCGCCCATTATAATCCGCGGCTCGGCCGTTGATCGCCGGCCGTGCGATCGACGTCCGGCCGACGCCCGGTCGATCCCGCGATGCGACCGAGCCGCCGCCGTCAGGCGGCGGGGGCGAACTGCTTGGCGAGCGCGCCCTCGAGGATGCCGAGGCCCGCGTCGCCGGCCGCGCGGCTGCGCAGCAACCCGTCGCGATCGAACAGGAAGAACGCGGGCAGGAATCGGTTCTCGAAGGCATCGGCCAGTCCGTGCTCGTTGTCGATCGCGCACGGGTCCGTGATGCCGAGCGCCGCGATCTCGCTGCGCACGGCGGCGACGTCCATGTCGGACTCCTGCCGCGGCATGTGGATGGCCACGAGGCGCAGGCCCTGCGGCGCGTAGCGCTCGCGGATGGCGGCGAGCGCCGGCATCCGGTCGTGGCAGATGTGGCAGCTCACCGCCCAGAAGTAGACGAGGACCGGACGACCGGCGAGGTCCTCGCGTGCCGGCGCGGCGGGGAGCCACTCGGTGGCCCCCGCCAGCGCCGGCATCGGCGTGTTGAGGCGCAGCGGCATCGCGCGCGCCCGCGCCTCAGCCGAGGAGCTTCTTGCCGGGACGCCAGTCGGCCGGACAGAGACCGCCTGCCTGCAGCGCTTCCAGCAGTCGAAGCGTCTCGTCCACGCTGCGACCGACGTTCAGGTTGTGAACGACGGAGTACTGGATCACGCCCTGCGGATCGATGATGAAGAGCCCGCGCGTGGCGAGGCCCTCCTTCTCCAGCAGCACGCCGTACGCGCGCGAGACCTCGAGATTCGAGTCCGACGCGAGGGGGAACCCGATCTGCCCCACCCCGTTCTTGTCGCGCGGGGTATGGATCCACGCGCGGTGTACGAACACGGTATCCGTCGAGACGCCGAGGACCTCGGCGTTCAGTGCGGCGAACTCCTCGATGCGGTCGGAGAACGCCGTCACCTCCGTCGGTCAGACGAAGGTGAAGTCCGCGGGGTAGAAGAACAGGACGAGCCACTTTCCCCGGTAGTCCGAGAGCGAGGCGGTGGACTGAAGCTTTTCCAGGTCCGCCGTGGTCTTCATCGTGAAATCGGGAGCCGGCTCGCCGACTCGCGCCTGCGTCACAAACTGCGGCATCGCTTTCCCTCCGTGGGAGGCGAAAACTGCAAGGCGAGTGCCCGCGGGCCCCCGGGAACGTCGTCGCAGAGGCCCGCGTCGGGCCGCTGGCGCGACGGGCAAGTTGTAGAAGGCGCCGCGGTGGGCGCCGCGCCGCGAGGTCAGTTCGTCGGCGCGGCGGCGGCGGCGGGCGGGACGGCGGCGGCGGCCTGGGCGGTGACGCGCGGGTCGCGCTCGAAGGGGCTGCGACGCGGCGTCACCC
>JBKPPN010000184.1:0-18950 GCA_046733575.1 Candidatus Methylomirabilota bacterium
A
This sequence comes from Candidatus Methylomirabilota bacterium, assembly GCA_046733575.1. GTDB lineage: Bacteria > Methylomirabilota > Methylomirabilia > Rokubacteriales > CSP1-6 > JBKPPN01. Next base: position 2 of record JBKPPN010000184.1, read on the forward strand.
TCACGGCCTGAACTATGCCGGCCGCGATCATTGCGTCCTGGAGTTCACGGACCTCGCTTACGTGCTGAACGGCTTCTCCAAGGCGTTCGCCATGACGGGCTGGCGCCTCGGCTACCTGATCGCTCCTCCCTCCGCGATGCCGTCCCTCGTCGCGCTCTTCGGCAACTTTTTCATTTCCACGAACGAGTTCGTGCAGTGGGCGGGCGTGGCCGCGCTGCGCGAGGCGGGCGACGAGACCGCGCGGTTCTGCGCCGTGTTCGCGGAGCGACGTCGCGCCATGATCGACGGCCTGCGATCGATCGGACTCGGGGTGGCCGTCGAGCCGGAAGGCGCGTTCTATGTCCTCGCCGACGCGCGCCAGTACACTGCCGATTCCCGTGCCTTCGCGGCCGAGATCCTCGAGGCTTGCCACGTGGCGCTCACGCCGGGCATCGCGTTCGGCCGTAACGCGGAAGGATTCCTCCGCTTCTCGTACGCCTCCTCGGTCGAGCGCATCCGGGAGGGTCTCGCGCGCATCGGTCGTTTCCTCGCCGAGCGACGAGCAGGATCGCACGCGCGCGCGTGAGGGGTGCACAGCGCGTCGTGGCTGAGGCTCGCGTGACGTCGCCACACGCGTGATCCCGCGCCCCGGCCCCAGGGCTTCGGTGACGTGCGCGGCGCTGGCCGTCATCGTCTCCGCTGTGCTGTGGCTCGCGCTGGATCGACTGCCCCCCGAGTGGGATCACGCCAACCATCTCGAGCGGGCGGTGCACTGTGCGGGCGATCTCCAGCGAGGCGACTGGCGGCAGCTTCTCGAACGGTCGTCGTTCTATCCCCCGCTCGTCCCGTGCGCTGCGGGCATCGTCTATCGGATCTGGCCGTCCGACGTCATGGCCGCGCAGGTCGCCGTGTGGCTCTTTCTCGTCGTCGGGGCGGCAGCCACATATCTGCTCGGACGGCGCCTCGCCGGAGACGTCGCGGGCGCCATCGCCGCGGTGCTGTTCGTGACCGCGCCGTTCACGATCTTCCTCACCCTCCGCTTCCAGCTCGATTTGCCGCTGGCGTCGATGGTCGCCGTATTCCTCCTCGCGCTCGTCCGCACGGATGACTTTCGCAGTCGCGGGATGGCGGTCCTCGCTGGCCTCGTGTTCGCGCTCGGCATGCTGACGAAGCCCACCTTCGCGGTGTACGCGCTTCCGGCTGCCCTCGTCGTGATCGCAGGAGTGCGCGGCGGGCGCGCGATGGCGAACGTTGGACTCGCCGTGATCCTGGCGATGATCGTCAGCCTGCCCTGGTATGGTCCGCGGATCTTCGGCATGACGGGGCAGATGAGCCGACGCTCGTTCGAGCAGGCGGCGGAGTCGGGCTATGCCGTGCCGCTCTCGGTGGCCAGCCTCGTCTTCTATCCGACGTGGATGGCGTCGCAGCTCGGCATCGTCGCGACCGCGTTGCTGATCGTCGGTACGATCGTGGCCATCAGGCGCAAGTCATGGTCGGTCCTCGCGGCGCTCGTCGCGCCGTTCGTGCTCGTCGAGCTCGTGCAGAACAGGAACCTTCGCTACACGGTCCCGCTGTTCCCCGCGGCGACGGTTCTGGCCGGCGTCGGCTTCGCCGCGTTGCCGCGCCGCGTGCGCGCCGGCGCCGGCATCCTCGTGGCCGTTGTCGCGGCGGTGCAGCTCGCCATGACGGCCTGGGGCTGGCCGCGCCCGGTGACGCTGCCGCTGGTGCGCGTCCCCATGGTGGTGGCCTCTCCGCCGCGGTTCGACGACTGGCGACAGCGGGAGATCCTCGACCTCATCGCCCGGGACCATGCCGGATCGGGTGCGTCGACTCCCGCGCGGATCAGCGTCGTCCCGAACTACGGCTTCTTCTCGGTGAGCAACTTCCGTTACTACGCCGTCCGGGACGGTCGTGCGATGGAGTTCACGCGAGCGTGGGACGACGATCCCATCGCCGTGGATTACATGATCCTGAAGACCGGGAACGTCGGACCCTCGTGGACCGAGGCGAAGCCTCGACGGATCGAGGCGCGCCTGGCCGCCGATGCCAGCCTCACCGGGGTCTTCCCCGTCCTCGGCGAGTTCGCATTACCTGATCGTTCCATCGCGTCGGTCCGCGCCCGCCGGGTGCCTGACGTCGACGTCCCACCCGCGGTGCTCACCGAGGACGTGGAGGCGGCGTTGCGCCGTCGCCTGTCGTCAGTCGCGCGCGCCGTGGAGGGGCTGGCGATCCAGGTGTCGGCGGACCGGGGGATCCAGCACGGGCGCGTCGGCCGACTCGAGATCACGGCCGCGACGGCGTTGCTCGGCGAGTTCGAGCGTCGCGATCGCAGCGCGCTGCGCGTGCACGACATGCGTCTCGTGCTGGAGGACGTTCTCGTCAATCCCGTCGCCGCGCACGCCGACGGGCGACTGGACCTGCTCGACGTCGGACGACTCCGGATCGCGCGCGCCACCGTGACGGGCGACGACCTCAGCGCCTTCCTCGCGGGCGACCGCAAGACACGTCGCTTCCACGTCCGCCTGCGCGAGGGCTACGCCGACTTCGCGCTCGTCCAGCCCGGCGCCGACGTCACCGCGCGCGTCCGCCTCGTCGCGGCGCCGGATCGGCCGTTCGCCATCCTGAGCGACGACGTGCGCGTCGCCGGGGTGCCGGTGCCCGACGCGCTCGTGCACTGGGTGGTGCGGGGCCTCGACCCCTCGGGCCGCATCGCGAGCCGCTTGCCGCTGGCGGTGGAGATCGGTGACGTGCGGATGGGACGCGACGCCATCCGGATCGTGGGTCCGTGGTGATCATCCGCACCGTTCCGGGACGCCGGGATGCGTGAGTCCAGCGTGCAGCGCCGGCAGCGGGCGACGAAGATCCTTCGCGGGCTGGCCAAGGCATATCCCGACGCGCGCATCGCGCTCGACTTCACGACCCCGCTCGAGCTCCTCGTCGCGACGATCCTGTCGGCGCAGTGCACGGACGAGCGCGTGAACATCGTGACGCCGGCGCTGTTCAAGAAATATCCGACCGCAGCGCACCTCGCCCGCGCGAGCTTGGCGAAGCTCGAGGACGAGATTCGCTCGACGGGCTTCTTTCGCGCCAAGGCCAGGTCACTCGTTAACATGGCCACGGCGCTCGTCGACCGACACGGGGGCGAGGTGCCGCGGAGCCGCGAGGCGCTCGTCGACCTTCCCGGAGTTGGCCTGAAGACCGCCAACGTCGTCCTCGGCAACGCGTTCGGCGTGCCTGCGATCGCGGTCGACACGCACGTGTTCCGTGTGTCCCAGCGGCTGGCGCTCGCCAAGGCCGACGATCCCGACGTCATTCACGATCAGCTGACCGCCGTACTCCCGAAGGCGTCGTGGACCCAGGCCACGCACCTGCTCATCATCCACGGGCGCCGTACCTGCACCGCCCGCAAGCCGGCCTGCCCCGTGTGTCCCGTGCGGTCGCTCTGCCCCTGGCCGGACAAGACACGGGAGGTTTGACTTCGATGGAGGCCGTCAGTAGACTACGGCGTTGCGGTTTTTCCGCTAGAACAGCCACTTAGCCCGTCGAAAGGGACAGCATGCCGACGCCGATGCCCGCGGAGCACGAGATCGAACGCCAGTGGATGGTCGTCGACGCGACCGACCAGGTGCTGGGCCGCCTGGCCAGCCGGGTCGCGACGATCCTTCGAGGCAAGCACAAGCCTACCTACGCGCCGCACCTCGACGTCGGCGACCACGTCATCGTCATCAATGCGGAGCGCGTTCATCTCACCGGCAAGAAGTTCCGCGACAAGCAGTACCGGTGGCACACCGGCTACATCGGCGGGTTGCGCGAGGTGAGCGCGGAGACGATGCTGCGCACGCATCCCGAACGGGTCATCGAGTGGGCGGTGCAGGGGATGCTTCCGAAGAACCGCCTCGGCAAGGCCATGGCGCGAAAGCTGAAGGTGTACAAGGGCGCGGCGCATCCACATCAGGCGCAGCAGCCCAGACCGCTGGAGGCCCGGTGATGGCGGTGCTGGATCGCTTCTACGGCACGGGACGCCGGAAGACGTCCGTCGCGCGCGTGTGGATCAAGCCCGGATCGGGACGCTTCGTGGTCAACCGCCGACCGTTCGAGGAGTACTTCCCGCGCGAGACGCTGCGCATGATCATCCTTCAGCCCCTGCAGGTGACGAACACCGCCGGCCAATTCGACGTGATCATCCGCGTCGGCGGCGGCGGACCGACCGGGCAGGCGGGCGCCGTACGGCACGGTCTCTCGCGTGCGCTCGCGCGCTTCGACGAGAAGCTCCGCTCGCCGCTCAAGAAGGCCGGACTGCTCACGCGCGATCCGCGCATGCGGGAACGCAAGAAGTACGGTCAGCCGGGAGCCCGCCAGAAGTTCCAGTACTCGAAGCGGTAGCCCGCGTGGCGACTCTTCGCGTCGCGGTCGCGGGGGCGAGCGGCTACATGGGCGCCGAGCTGCTCCGCATCCTCCTCGGCCACCCGCACGTCACGCTGACCGGTGTGACATCGGAACGTCTCAGCGGCGATCCGCTCACCGCGAGCTATCCGCACCTCCGGGGCCTCACCGACCTCACGTTCCACGAGCTCGATCCGGAGTGGCTGGCGCGACAGGCCGACGTCGTGTTCCTCGCCCTGCCGCACATGGAGTCGCAGAAGGCGGTTCCGGTCCTGCGCAGGCACGGCCGCAAGGTGATCGATCTCTCCGCGGATTACCGTCTGCGCGACGCCGCGGACTACGTCACCTGGTACAAGGCGCCGCACATCGACGCGGCCGGGCTCGCCGAGGCGGTCTACGGCCTGCCCGAGCTCCATCGCAAGTCGATCACGTCAGCGTCGCTCGTCGCGTCGCCAGGGTGTTATCCCGTGGGTGCGATCCTCGCGATGGCGCCCCTCGTGAAGAACGGACTGGCTCGTCTCGACGGGATCGTCGTCGACGGTAAATCGGGCGTGACGGGCGCGGGAGCACAGGGACGCAAGGTCGACCCGATGTACCTGTTCACGGAAGCCAACGAGAACGTGCAGGCGTACGGGCTCGCGAGTCACCGGCACACCGCGGAGATGGAGCAGGAGCTCGGGCTGCTCGCGGGAACGGCGATTCGCGTGTCGTTCACGCCGCATCTGCTTCCGCTGAACCGCGGGCTGTTCACCACAGCGTCGGTGCCGCTCGCCACCGTGTTGTCGACACCCGAACTGGTCGCCGTCTACCGGCAGTTCTACGCCGACGAACCGTTCGTGCGCGTCCTCGGCGACGGCGAGCGTCCCGCCACCCGTGCGGTGGTCGGCTCGAATTACTGCGACGTCACCGTCGTGGCTGACACGCGCACGGGGCGGGCGATCTGCGTGTCCGCGATCGACAACCTGGGCAAGGGCGGGTCGGCCAACGGCGTCCAGAACCTGAACATCATGGCGGGATGGAACGAGCGGGCTGGCCTCGGCGCTCCACCCGTGTATCCGTGACGGGATCGACGGTCTGATGCCCGATCTGCAGTGGCTCGACGGCGGTGTCACCGCGGTGCCGGGAATCCTGGCCAGCGGCGTGACGGCCGGCATCAAGCCCAGCGGCAAGAAAGACCTGGCCCTCATCCACTCACCGACGCCGGCGCGCAGCGCCGCGGTGTTCACCACGAATCAGGTGAAGGGCGCGCCCGTGCTCGTCTCCATGGAGCACGCGAAGACCGGGCTCGCCCAGGCCATCGTCGCCTCCAGCGGCTGCGCCAACGTCTGCACCGGCGAGCAGGGCGTCCGCGACGCACGGGAGATGACGAAGGCCGTCGGCGAACTCTTGCGCGTGCCGGCGCAGCGCGTGCTCGTCGCGTCGACCGGCGTCATCGGCGTGCCGCTGCCGATGGACAAGGTGCGGGCGGCGATCCCCAAGCTGGTCAAGGCGCTCTCTCCGCAGGGCGGACGGTCGGCGGCCGAAGCGATCATGACCACGGACACACGGGTGAAGGAGGCGGCACTTCGCATCGACGTCAACGGACGTCCCGTGACCCTGGGTGGCATGGCCAAGGGCGTGGGGATGATCGAGCCGCATCTCGCCACGATGTTCTGCTTCGTCACCGCGGACGCCGTCATCGCGCGGGAGGCCCTCGCCACCGTGACTCGCGCCGCCGTCGACCGCACGTTCAACCGGATCACCGTCGACGGCGATACCTCGACGAGCGACACGGTCGCGGTGATGACGAACGGTCTGGCCGAGAACGCCACGCTGGAGCCCGGTAGTCGTGGGCTGCGTCAGTTCGCGGCGGGGCTCGAAGCGGTCATGGGCAGGCTCGCCCGCATGCTCGTCGACGACGGCGAGGGCGTGTCGAAGCTCGTGACCGTGCACGTGACGGGCGCGGCGAGTCGTCGCGACGCTCTCGTGGCCGCTCGCTCGATCGCCAACTCGCCGCTCGTCAAGACGGCCATCAACGGCTGCGATCCCAACTGGGGACGGATCATGATGGCGCTCGGCAAGTCCCCCGCGCGCGTCGAGCAGGACAAGGTGCGCATCGGCTTCGGCGATCAGGTCATCGTCGAGCGAGGCGTCCTCAAGGACGGCGTGCGCATCGAGCGGGTTCGCGAGATCATGGGAGAGCGGGAGTACACCATCGCGGTCGATCTCGGCCTGGGCCGCGGGGACGAGCGCGTGTGGACGTGCGACCTGTCCGAGGAGTACGTCCGCATCAACGCCAAGTACACGACGTAGGCCGAACCATCACGCACGCCGCGCACTCCATGGTCGGGGCGCGCCCCGTCGCGCGGCGGAGGATCAACCACAAGGAGGATGCATGGCTGCACTGACGATGAAGGAACTACTCGAGGCCGGTGTGCATTTCGGTCACCAGACCAAGCGGTGGAACCCGAAGATGCAGAAGTACATCTTCGGCGAACGTAACGGCATCTACATCATCGATCTCCAGAAGACGCTCAAGAAGTTCCGCGAGGCCTATGCCTTCGTGCGGGACCTGGCTGCGGGCGGCGGCACGATGCTGTTCATCGGGACCAAGAAGCAGGCGCAGGAGACCGTCCTCGAGGAGGCGCGTCGCTGCGCGATGTTCTACGTCAACCAGCGGTGGCTCGGCGGCACGCTGACGAACTTCAGCACGATCCGCAAGTCGATTGCCCGCCTCAAGAAGCTCGAGGAGATGAAGGAGACGGGGGAGTACGACCAGCTGCCCAAGAAGGAAGCCCTCGAGCTCGAGCGCGAGCGGATGAAGCTCGAGAAGGCGCTCATCGGCATCAAGGTGATGGACACGCTGCCGTCGGCCGTCTTCATCATCGATCCGCGCAAGGAGAAGATCGCGGTGGCCGAGGCGCAGCGCCTCGGGATCCCGATCGTCGCCATCGTGGACACGAACTGCGATCCCACCGGGATCGACTACCCCGTGCCCGGCAACGATGACGCCATCCGCGCCGTGCGGCTCATCACATCGCGCATCGCGGACGCGATCCTCGAAGGACGCGGCGCACTGACGAAGGACGAGTCGGAGGACGCGAGCGGCGACGCCGCGCTCGAGGCGGAGCTGGCGGCCGCGCCGGCGGAGGCCTGAGCATGGCGGCAGATGCTCAGCTCGTGAAGCAGCTCCGCGACCGCACGAACGCCGGAGTGATGGACTGCAAGGCCGCCCTGCAGGCCTCCAACGGCGACCTCGACGCGGCGGTGGAGTACCTGCGCAAGAAGGGGCTGTCCGACGCGGCCAAGAAGCAGCACCGCGAGGCGAGCGACGGCGTCGTGGCGTCGTACATCCATCCCGGCTCTCGCCTCGGCGTGCTCGTCCACGTGGCGTGCGAGACCGACTTCGTGGCCAAGACGGACGCCTTCCAGGAGCTCGTGAAGGACCTGGCCATGCAAGTGGCCGCGGCGAATCCGAGCTGGGTGGCGCGCGAGGACGTCCCGGGCGATGTGCTCGAGAAGGAGCGGGCGATCTATCGCGAGCAGATGGCGAACGAGAAGAAGCCGCCCCAGATCCTCGACAAGATCGTCGAGGGCAAGCTCGAGAAGTTCTTCGCCGACCAGTGCCTGCTGGAACAGCCGTTCATTAAGGACGCCACGGGCAAGACGAAGGTGAAGGACCTCGTGGCGGGGACGACGGCGAAGACGGGCGAGCGCGTGGTGGTGAAGCGGTTCGCGCGCTTCCAGGTCGGCGAGGGCGGCTAGTCGTGCCGGCGGATGCCGGTGCGCAACATCCGGCGTACCGCCGCATCGTCCTGAAGCTGTCCGGCGAGGCCCTCGCGGGCTCGCAGGAGTACGGCATCGACCCCGTGGTGGTGGAGCGGATCGCGGCCGAGCTCCGTGACGTCGTCCGCATCCCGCTCGTCGGCGCGTCGCGTTCCGACGGCCCGTGGGTCCAGGTCGCCATCGTGATCGGCGGTGGCAACATCTTTCGCGGCATGGCGGCGCACGCGAAGGGCATGGATCGCGCGACCGCCGACTACATGGGCATGCTGGCGACCGTGATGAACGCGCTCGCCCTCCAGGACGCCCTGGAGAAGGCCGGCGTGCAGACGCGCGTGCTGTCCGCCATCGAGATGCGAGCGGTGGCCGAGCCGTACATCCGGCGGCGCGCGATCCGTCACCTCGAGAAGGGCCGCGTCGTCATCTTCGCGGCGGGGACGGGCAATCCGTTCTTCACCACCGACACCGCGGGCGCCCTGCGCGCCGTGGAGATCAGTGCGGACGCGATCATGAAGGCCACGCGGGTCGACGGCATCTACTCCGCCGATCCCCGCCGCGACCGCCAGGCGACGCGCATTCCGCGCATCAGCTACCTCGACGTGCTGAGCCATCGCCTGGAGATCATGGATGCCACCGCCATCTCGCTCTGCATGGACAACGGACTTCCGATCATCGTCTTCGACCTCACCGTGCCGGGCAACATCAAGCGGATCGTGCTCGGCGAGCCCGTGGGCTCGATCGTGAGCAACTGAGGACAGGAGGCAAGCATGCAGGACGTGCTCAAGGACATGGACGCCCGCATGGCGGCGGCGATCGAGGCGCTGAGCCGGGAGTTCGCCTCCGTGCGCACCGGGCGCGCGAGCGCCTCGCTCCTGGACGGCATCCGCGTCGATTACTACGGCACCATGACGCCGATCTCGCAGATGGCCTCGGTCTCGGTGCCCGACGCGCGGACCCTCACCATCCAGCCCTGGGAGGCGAGTCAGCTCAAGGAGATCGAGAAGGCCATCATCAAGTCGGATCTCGGCATCACCCCGAACAACGATGGCAAGCTCCTGCGCCTGAGCATGCCGAGCCTGACCGAGGAGCGGCGCAAGCAGCTCGCGAAGTCGGTCGGGAAGGTGGCGGAGGAAGGACGCGTCGCCGTGCGCAACGTGCGCCGCGAGGCGAACGATCGGCTGAAGGCGCTGGCCCGCGACAAGAAGCTCTCGGAGGACGAGGAGCGGCGGGGCCACGACGCCATCCAGAAAACCACCGACAAGTACATCGCAAAAGTCGACGAGCTCCTCAAGAAAAAGGAGCAGGAGATTCTGTCCTTCTAAACTACGATGAAATCGTCTCATGGCGCTGGAATCCACTAGGCTGTCTTCCCCCGGAGCGATCGACGCGCGAAGCGAGCACGAGCTGCGTGAGCTCGTGCTCGCGCAGCCGGTCCCCGAGCACGTCGCCGTCATCATGGACGGCAACGGACGGTGGGCCACGCGGCGCGGCTTTCCGCGCGTGGCCGGACACCGGGAGGGCGTGAAGGCCGTCCGTCGCATCGTCAAGGCCGCCGACGCGATCGGGCTCCGGTTCGTCACGCTGTACGCGTTCTCGACCGAGAACTGGAGCCGCCCCGAGGACGAGGTCTCGATGCTCATGACTCTCCTCGAGCGCACGGTGAAGGCCGAGCTTCCCGATCTCATGGCGCAGAACATCCGCCTGCGCGTCATCGGTCGTCCCCACGGGGTGCCCGCGCAGCTCCGGCGCGGCATCGACCACGTCGTGAACGCCACCGCGGGCAACACCGGCCTCACGCTGCTCATGGCCTTCAACTACGGCGGCCGCGACGAGCTGCTGGACGCCTTCAGGACTCTGGCCGCCGACGTTCAGGCCGGCGTACTGCGCCCGGAGGAGATCTCCGAGAAGCACGTCACGCGTGCTCTCTACACCGCGGACGTGCCGGATCCCGACCTCTTGATCCGGACGAGCGGCGAGATGCGGATCTCCAACTTCCTGCTGTGGCAGATTGCATACACGGAGCTGTGGATCACCCCGACGCTCTGGCCGGACTTCGGAGCGTGCGACCTCTACCGCGCCGTCGCGGAGTTCCAGGGGCGTACGCGCCGCTTCGGCGGAGTCTGAGCGTGGGAGAGGCGGTGGCGGTGACGATGACGATGCCGGGCACGGGCGGGCGAGGAAGCGCGGCGTGGACGCGAGTCGCCACGGCGCTCGTCCTGATCCCGCTCTTCGTGTGGGGCGTGCTCGGTGCCCCGTCGTGGGTGTTCTCGCTGATCGTCGTCGCGGCTGCCGGGGCGGCCACCTGGGAGCTCTTCACGCTGCTCGAACGCGGAGGACGGCCTGTCTATCGCCGACTCGGCGTCGTCCTCGCGGTCGGGGTGACGGCGAGCTTCCTGATGCCCGGCGGCCCGGTGCCGGCCCTGGCCGCTGCGTCGCTCATCACGCTCGCCGCCCCACTCCTGACCGGCCGTGTGCCGGAGGGAGAACCGGCCGCGGTCACGTTGTTCGGCCTGACGTACGTCGCGTGGCTCCTCGGCCACGCCCTCGTGCTGCACGCGCTCCGCGACGGCGGTGCGCTGGTGCTGCTGCTCGTCGGCGTGACGTGGGTCGGTGAGACCGCCGCGTACGCCGTCGGTTCGACGGTCGGCGCACACCAGCTCGCGCCCAGCATCAGCCCGCGCAAGACCGTGGAAGGCTCCGTCGCGCAGATCGTCGCTTCGGCCATCGCCGCCGTGGCGCTCGGACCCTGGCTCGTCCCGACGTGGGCGTTGCCGGAGCGCGTCGGTGCGGGCGTACTGCTCGGGGTGGCGGGACAGATGGGCGACCTGGCGGAGTCGGTGATCAAGCGAAGCGTGGGGGCGAAGGATGCGAGCGCGCTGATTCCCGGCCACGGCGGCGTGCTCGATCGCCTCGACGGTCTGCTCTTCAACACGCCCGCGCTCTTCTACTACGCGCGGCTCATCGGAGCCGGCTCGTGAAGAAGGTGACCGTCCTGGGCGCGACGGGCTCGATCGGACGACGCACACTCGAGCTGATCTCGGCGTTTCCCGACGAGTTCTCGGTGGCTGGCATCGCCGCGCGCGGCTCGGACGTCGCCGCGCTGGCCGACCTGTGTCGCAAGTACAGCCCGCGCGCGGTGGCGCTCCTCGAGTCGGACGCGGTGGACCGGCTGGCGCGGATGCTCCCTGCGCCGCGGCCCGAGCTGCTCCGCGGCATCGACGGCCTGGTGGCAGTGGCGCGCGACGTCGACGCCGACATCGTGCTCTCCGCGCTCGTCGGCGGCGTCGGCCTGCTGCCCACGATGGCGGCGATCCAGGCCAAGCGCACGATGGCGCTCGCCAACAAGGAGACGCTGGTGATGGCGGGCAGCCTGATGACGCGTGCCGCGCGCGAGCGCGGCGTCGCCCTGCTGCCCGTCGACTCGGAGCACAACGCGATCTTCCAGTGCCTGCAGGGCCACAACCGCGCCGACGTGCAGCGCATCCTGCTCACCTGCTCGGGCGGACCGTTCCGCGAGACGCCGAAGGCCGCGCTCGTGAGCGTGACGGTGGAAGACGCCCTGAAGCATCCGACGTGGCGGATGGGCGCCAAGATCACGATCGATTCCGCCACGCTCATGAACAAGGCCCTCGAGATCATCGAGGCGCGCTGGCTGTTCGACGTGGCGCCCGATCAGGTCCAGGTCGTCATCCATCCGCAGTCGATCGTGCACTCGATGGTGGAGTACATCGACGGCGCGGTCATCGCGCAGCTCGGCGTGCCCGACATGGGTGTGCCGATCCTCTACGCGCTGGCATACCCCGAGCGCCGGCCCACGCCGGCCGCGCGTCTCGACTTCGCCCGCATGAGCGCGTTGACGTTCTTCGCGCCCGACACCGACAAGTTCCGCTCGCTCGGGCTCGCGCGTCGCGCGCTGGCCACGGGCGGCACGGCGCCGGTCGTGCTCAACGCCGCCAACGAGATCGCGGTGAAGGCGTTCCTCGATCGTCGCATCGGCTTCCCGGCCATCACGGAGACGATCGAGGAGGCGCTGGACGCCTGGGCCCACCGGCCCGTCGATTCCATAGAAGAGTGCGTGGACGTCGATTCCGAGGCACGGCGCGCGGTGGCCGCCCTCGTGGACGGTCGCGCCGGAGGAACGTCGTCGTGATCACGATGATCGTCTCGTTCGTCATCGTCATCGGAATCCTCATCTTGATCCACGAGCTCGGACACTTCTTCGTGGCGCGCGCCGTGGGCGTGGGCGTGGAGCGCTTCTCCATCGGTTTCGGTCCCGTCGTGCTGCGGTGGCGCGGCAAGGAGACCGAGTACTGCCTGTCCGCGATCCCGATGGGCGGCTACGTCAAGATGCTGGGCGAGGAGAATCCGCTCGAGACCGGCACCGACATGCCGTACGACCCCAAGAAGGCGTTCGCCCTCAAGCCGCTGTGGGCGCGCTTTCTCATCGTGTTCGCGGGCCCCGGGATGAACTTCGTCCTCGCCGCGGTGATCTTTGCGATGGTGTTCGCGTTCGTCGGACGTCCGGTGTGGCCGGCCGTGGTCGGTCACGTGGCGTCCGAATCGCCGGCCGGCGCGGCCGGGATCCGGACCGGCGACGTCGTCACCGCCGTCGACGGCAAGCCGATCGCGTACTGGGAAGACCTCGAGCGTCGCCTCGGCGACAGTGACGGCCGGCCGATGAAGCTCACCATCGCCCGCGACGGCGCGACGCGCGACGTCACCGTCACCCCCACGCGCCAGGCGGTGAAGGACCCGATCTTCAAGGAGCCCAAGGAGAGCTGGGACATCGGCGCGGGGCCGAAGCTCACGCCGCAGATCGGCTCGGTGAATCCGGGGTCGCCCGCGGAGCAGGCGGGCATCAAGGTCAACGACGCGGTCGTCGGTGTCGCGGGCAAGCCCGTCTACACGCCGGACGAGCTGATGCAGGCGATCCAGAAGCGCCCGGGCGAGACGTTCGACGTCACGGTCGAGCGCGACGGCACGCCCCGGACGCTCAAGGTGACCGCGACGGCGGTGAAGGAGAAATCGGCGACCGGGCAGGAGAGCGAGGTCGGCCGCATCGGCGTCGGCATCGTGACCAAGACGGTGAGCTACGAGCCCTACAGCGTGCCACGCGCCGCCTGGAACGGCGTGGTGCGCACGTGGGATATGACGGCGCTCACGGCCAAGGGACTCTGGAAGATCGCCTCGCGCCAGATCGAGTCGTCGAACATCGGCGGGCCGATCCAGATCGCCACCGAGGCGGGACGGCAGGCCAAGGAAGGTCTCGCGTCGCTCGCGCTCTTCACCGCGGTGATCAGCGTGAACCTCGCGCTGCTGAACCTGCTTCCCGTGCCCATGCTCGACGGTGGTCACCTCTTCTTCTTCGTCATCGAAGGCCTGATCGGGCGCCCGCTCTCGCTGAAGAAGCGGGAGGCGGCGCAGCAGCTCGGCTTCGTGCTCCTGATGCTCCTGATGGTCTACGCGCTGTACAACGACCTGGTGCGCATCGACGCGTTCAAGTTCTTCCGGTAGAGCCACCACAAGCTCGGAAAGCAGACCCATGATCAAGCGGCGCAAGACGCGGCAGATTGCGATCGGCAATGTGAAGGTCGGCGGCGGTGCTCCTATCACCGTGCAGTCGATGACCAAGACGGACACGCGCGACGTTCAGGCCACGCTGCTCGAGATCTGGTCGCTCGAGGCGGCCGGGTGCGACATCGTGCGCTGTGCGGTGCCCGTGCGCGAGGCGGCCGAGAAGCTCGGCGAGATCAAGCGCCAGATCCGGATCCCGCTCGTCGCCGACATCCACTTCAACTACAAGCTCGCGCTCATCGCGCTCGATCAGGGCGTGGACGGCTTGCGGCTCAATCCCGGCAACATCGGGGGGAAGCCCTTCGTCCAGGACGTCGTGAATCGCGCGAAGGACAAGAAGATTCCGATCCGCATCGGCGTCAACGCGGGCTCGCTCGAGAAGGACCTGCTCGCCAAGTACGGCGGTCCGACGGCGCAAGGCATGGTGGAGTCGGCCCTCCGCCACATCCGCATCCTCGAGGACCTGGACTATCCCGAGATGAAGGTGTCGCTCAAGGCGTCCGATCCGCTGATGATGATCGAGGCCTATCGTTTGCTCGCGGACCAGGTCGACTACGCGTTCCATCTCGGCGTCACCGAGGCGGGGACGCCCGGCGTCGGCACGATCAAGTCTGCGGTGGGACTGGGCGCGCTGCTCTCCGAGGGTATCGGCGACACCATCCGCGTCTCTCTCTCCGCGGACCCCACCGAAGAGGTCCGCGTCGGTATCGACATCCTGAAGTCGCTCGGGCTGCGCAAGGGCGGGCTCACCTTCGTGTCCTGTCCCTCCTGCGGTCGCGCCGACGTCGACCTCGTGAAGCTCGCCAAGGACGTCGAGGACGAGTTCCGCGGACTGAACGAGGAGATTCACATCGCGGTGATGGGCTGCGAGGTGAACGGTCCCGGCGAGGCGCGTGCCGCCGACATCGGGGTGGCGGGCGGACGGGGCATCGGCCTGATCTTCAAGGGCGGCGAGGTCATCCGGAAGGTGCCTGAGAAGGAGATCGTGCAGGCCATGCGCGAGGAGGTCGACAAGTTCGTGGCCGAGCGTCGCGCCGCGCGCAGCGAGGCGGTGGAAGCCGCCCGCTGATGTCGCCGGTTGCGCGCGTGATCGTCCCGGCCGCTCGCTAGGCGGTATGCGCCGATCGAAGTCACTCGTCCCCACGCTGCGTGACGATCCCGCCGACGCCGAGGCGATCAGTCACAAGCTCCTGCTTCGCGCGGGTTACGTCCGTCAGCTCGGCGCGGGGATCTACGTGTACCTCCCCCTGGGGCAGCGCGTCGTCGACAAGGTGTGCGCGATCATCCGCGAGGAGATGAACGCCATCGGCGGGCAGGAGATCACCATGCCGGTGATCCATCCCGCCGAGATCTGGAAGGAATCGGGTCGCTGGGACGCCATCGGCGACGAGATGTTTCGGCTCAAGGATCGCGGCGGCCGCGATCTCTGCCTCGGCATGACGCACGAGGAAGTGGTGGCGTGGCTGGCCGCGCACGAGCTCCGCTCGTACCGCGACCTGCCGCAGATCTGGTATCAGATGCAGACGAAGGAGCGTGACGAGGCGCGTCCCCGCTCGGGCATCCTCCGCACGCGCGAGTTCCTGATGAAGGACTCCTACACGCTCGATCGCGACGAGGAAGGCCTGGGGCGCGCGTACGACGCGCACGCGGCGGCGTACCGTCGGATCTTCGATCGCTGCGGCATCGTCTATCACGTCGTGCAGTCCGATCCCGGGATGATGGGCGGACTGGGCTCGCACGAGTTCATGGCGCCCAGCGCAGCGGGTGAGGACGAGATCGCGATCTGCGCGTCGTGCGGCTACGCCGCGAACGTCGAGCTGGCCCAGGGCCGACCCGCGGCACCGGAGTTCCCGGCGTGGACGCGCGAAGACGTCGCGACGCCCGGCGTACGAACCATCGCGGACGTCGCGGCCCATCTGGGGATCGATCCGCGCCTGACCGTGAAGTCGCTGGTGTATGTCGCGCCCAGGTCCGGGGTCGTCCTCGCGCTCGTCCGCGGCGACCACGCCTTGCACGAGCGGAAGCTGGCGCGGGCGCTCGGTGAGGATGCACGACCCGCGCAGCCCGACGAGGTGCTGAAGCACGTGGGCGTCCCCGTCGGCTCGATCGGCCCCCTCGGCGTTCGCGTGCCTGTCCTCGCCGATGAGACGCTGCGCACGGGCTCGTACGTCGTCGGCGCGAACCGCGAGGGCGTCCACACCAAGGGGATCCGCATCGGGACGGACGCCGAGGTGCGCTTCGTCGACCTGCACACCGTGGCGGCGGGCGAGGCCTGCGTCACGTGTGGCGCGGCACTCGCGGTCGAGCGCGTGATCGAGATCGGCAACATCTTCAAGCTCGGGACGAAGTACTCGAAGCCGCTCGGGGCCATGTATCTCGACGAGTCCGGTACGTCGCACCCGATCGTGATGGGCAGCTACGGCATCGGCCCGGCCCGCATCGCGGCGGCGGCGGTCGAGCAGAGCGCGGACGCCGACGGCATCGTCTGGCCGTGGTCCATCGCACCCTTCCACGTCAACATCGTCATCGTGAGCACGCGCGATCCCGCCCAGGTTGCGGCGGCCAGCGAGATCTACGAGGCGTGCGGGCGCGCCGGTCTCGAGGCGCTTCTCGACGACCGCGACGAGCGGCCCGGGGTGAAGTTCAAGGACGCCGACCTCTTGGGCATCCCGGTGCGCGTCACGGTCGGCAATGCCCTCGCCAAGGAGGGCGTCGTGGAGATACGCTCGCGCCGGACGCGCCAGGAGACGCGGGTCGCGCCGCGCGAGGTCGTCGAGGCCGTGCGCGCCATGCGCGCGGGAGGTGGCTGAGCGCGCTCCGCAGCTTGCCTTGCTAGAATCCCCGTGCTAAAGTCCTGAAAAAGTGGGCCCGGCCCACTTTTTTCCTTTGAGGCGCACGGATGCAGGAAGCGGAGCGGGTCGCGCGGCTGGAGGAAGTGATTCAGCCGATCCTTCGGGACCACGGCCTCGAACTGGTCGATCTGGAGTGGCGCGACGGACCGCGCGGCGCCCTGAAGCTCGCGGTGGACAAGCCCGGCGGCGTCGCGGTGGCGGACTGCGAACGTGCGAGCCGCGAGATCGGCGACGTCCTGGACGTGGCGGGATTGATCGCCGCGGGCTACGATCTCGAGGTGTCTTCCCCCGGTCTGGACCGCCGGCTGCGCAGCGATCGCGAATTCCGCTGGGCCATCGGCAAGCGGGTGCGGTGCTGGCAGAGCGGCGGCGCCGAGACGCAGGGGCGGCTGAGAGAAGTGTCGCACGAGCAACTGGTTCTCGAGCACGACGGACAGCGGATCGCGGTGCCACGCGCGACGGTGACGAAAGCGCGCCTGGACGCCGAGCTGCCGTGGCCTCGCCGGGCCTGATGAGAGGGCATGAATCGCGAGCTGATCACGGTCATCAAGCAGATAAGCGCGGAGAAGGGAATCGATCCCGAGACCCTCTACGAAGCGCTGGAGTCTGCCCTCCTGTCGGCCTCCAAGAAGGACCCCGGCACCGGCGACACGATGCGGATGCACATCGATCGCGACACCGGGCAGATTCGCGTGTATGGCCGCAAGAGAGTCGTCGAGGAGGTCCTCGACCCGAGGTCCGAGATCAGTCTGGCTGAGGCCAAGGCCCTCAATCCCGACGCCGAGCTCGACGTGGAGCTGGAGCAGGAGCTCCCGCCGCAGGAGTTCGGACGCATCGCGGCCCAGACGGCCAAGCAGGTCATCCTGCAGCGCGTACGTGACGCCGAGCGCGAGGGCATCTACTCGGAGTTCGCCGGCAAGGAAGGCCAGATCCTGCGCGGCGTGGTGCATCGCATCGAGAAGCGCAACGTGATCCTCGAGATCGGCAAGGCGGAGGCGATCCTGCCCGAGCGCGAGCAGATCCCCGGCGAGCGCTACAATCCCGGCGACCGCATCCGCGCCTACGTCCTCGAGGTGCGCCGCACCGTGAAGGGCCCGCAGATCTCGCTGTCGCGCACGCATCCCGGATACCTGACGCGCCTCTTCGAGACGGAGATCCCCGAGATCCAGGAAGGCATCGTGCTCGTCAAGGCGACGGCGCGAGAGGCGGGCGAGCGCGCCAAGGTCGCGGTGGCGTCCACGAAGCGCGACGTCGACCCCATCGGGGCGTGCGTCGGCTTGCGCGGCACGCGCATCCAGGTCATCAGCCGTGAGCTGCGCGGGGAGAAGATCGACATCATCGAGTGGTCGCACGATCCGGCCACGTTCGTGGCGCGCGCGCTGTCGCCGGCGAAGGTCTCGTCGGTGACGATCAGCGACGAGCCCGACGCGGAAGGTCAGTACGCCGCGCTCGTCGTCGTGCCCGACAATCAGCTCTCGCTCGCGATCGGCAAGAAGGGCCAGAACGCGCGCCTCGCCGCGAAGCTGACCGGCATGCGCATCGACATCAAGAGCGAGTCCGAGGTGGAGGCGGAGGCCGCGGAGCAGGAGCGTGCGCGGCAGGGACGAGAGGCGCTGCGTGAGTTCCCCGGCATGTCACCGCAGCTGATGGAGCGCCTCGTCGCGGCCGGGCTCGACACGCCGGACGCCATCGTCGAGGGCGGGCAGGAGCGGCTGCGCGGCGTCGTCGAGGGCGACGGCGCGCCCGACGCTCTCTACGCGGCGGCGCAGCAGTGGGTGAGCGAGCGCGCGGCGCCCGAGGAGATCCAGGCGGACAACGGCGAAGGCATCGAGCCGACCGCCACGCCCGCGACGACGACGTCCGAGGAGAAGGCGCCGCCGGCATGAAGACACCCTCACGAACCTGCCTCGGCTGTCGACGCGTCCACGCCAAGGCGTCCCTCGTCCGGCTCACGCGGGACGCGAACGGAGTCGTCAACATCGATCGCGCCGCGACGGCGGGCGGCCGTGGCGCCTACGTCTGTCGCGACACCGCGTGCGTCGCGCGCGCGCTCCAGCGTGGCCGCCTGGCGCACGCCTTTCGAACATCACCGTGTGAGGCCGGCCTCAGGCTGGCTGAGGAGGTGAGGAGTCTGTGCCTGCAGTAAAGATCAAGGTCATCGAGCTCGCGAAAGAACTGGGCGTCACCAGCAAGGATCTGATGGTGGCCGCCGACGAGATGGGGCACAAGGGCGTGCGCGCCATGACGCCCCTCGACCAGAAGCTCGCCAACGAGCTCCGCGTGAAGCTCGGCAAGGGCCGCGAGCTCCCGGAGGAGACGGTCAAGGCCAAGCGCGTGGCCAAGCCCAAGGCGGAGCCGGTGCTGGGGCCCGACGGCCAGCCGGTGATCGTCAAGAAGCC
>JBKPPN010000185.1:0-11769 GCA_046733575.1 Candidatus Methylomirabilota bacterium
ACGGCGGCAGGACGGCGCGCGAGGCGGTGAGCACGATGCGGCCGTAGCCCGCCTCCAGCATGCGCGGCAGCGTGGCGCGGCACGCCGTGAAGGCGCTCGTGACGTTCATGGCCATCATTCGGTCCCACGTGGCGCGGTCGGTGTCCACGAGGGCGCCGCCCGCGAATCCGCCCACGAGGGCCACGAGGGCGTCGACGCGCCCGAACCGGTCGGTCACCGCGTTCACGAAGCGCGCCATGCCGGCGTCGTCGATCACGTCAGCCTCAGCGGTGAGGACACGACCACGCGCCTCGGCTGGGATGCGCGCGAGCAGCCGGGTCTCCTCGTCCTTGACGATCCAGGGCAGGGCCACGCGCGCGCCGTCGGCGAGGAGGCGCAGCGTCACCGCCTGCCCCAGCGCGCCGGTGCCGCCCGTGATGATCGCGACGCGACTTCCCGTCGCGCTCATTCCGTGGCCGCGGGGATGGCCATGATGGCCGAGCGCTGGATGTCGTCGTAGCGGACCTTCGACACGTCGAACGCCTTCAGGTTCTCGGACAGCTTGCGGAACGTCTGCTCGAAGGACGGCAGCGTCTTGCGCTGCCGTGTGAGCGGGGTGGTGCGGGCGATCAAGTAGTTCTTCACGTACGGATGGTTGATGCCGCGCTTCTTCACCTTCGCCACGGTGGCGGCGAGCGTCTCGTCGGTCTCGCGCACGAGCTCGGCGCGTTCCTCGCGCTCGGTGAGACCGCGCGCGAGGCCGAGCTTCAGGAACTTGTCGACGCGGCGCAGGATCGGCGCGAAGGCGCCCCCGGCGAACCGCCTGTTGGTCTCGTAGAGCAGACCGAGCGTGATGAAGTACGCGGCCTCGAACTGGAAGGCCCACGCCTCTTCCGTCATCGACGGCTGCTGCTCGGCGAGCGCGCGGTACATCCGGATGACCTCGAGCGACTTCTCCTTCAGGTTGTGGGCCTTCTCGGTGTTGAGGGCGAGGACCTGGAAGGCCGTGTCCGTCTCGACCACGAGGATGGCGGGGACCCAGTCGGTCTTGAGCTTGTCGAGCACGGCGCGGCGGTGGTTGCCGTTGGGGGTCCAGTACACCCCGGGCTCGGGGGAGATCGCGATGATGGGATCGACGAAGCGGTCCAGCTTCTTCACCGCCTCCGTCAACCGCTTGACGTGGGTGGGCGAGAGGTCGCGCTGGTAGGGGCTCGCCTCCACGCGCGTCCGTGGGAGCAGGCAGAAGAGTTGCCAGTGATCGCCCACGGGATCCTGGTAGAGCGCGAGCACGTGCCCGCCGTCGCGCTCGACCTGCGCGGCCAGCGCCTGCGCCGGCGCGGCCGGAGTCTTTTCGGGAAAGACCGCGTAGTTCGCCATGACGGTCGTCCTCAGGCCGTCACGGGCGACGGGGCCGCCCGCGTCGACGCCCGGCGACGCAGCACCGCGTCGCGCACGCTGCCGTAGATGCCGGACGGCAGGAAGATGATGAAGAGCACGAGCAGCAGCCCGTAGATCGTCTCGGCCATGCCGATGAACTTCAGCCCGAAGACGACGCGCAGATACTCCGCCAGCGCGATGGTGAGGGCGGTGCCGACGGTGGGGCCGAGCAGCGAGTACATGCCGCCGAGCACCACGGCGAACACGATGCGCAGGGAGACGCCGATGCCGGCCAGCGTCTCGGGATTGACGTACGTCATGTACTGCGCGTAGACGATCCCGCCGATGGCGGTCAGCACGGCGGACAGCACGGTGATCCCCAGCTTGAAGCGCGTGACGTGGATCCCGACGGACGCCGCCGCCGTCTCGTCTTCCCCGATCGCCTCCATGGCCGCGCGGGCCATGCTGCGATCGAGGCGCCACCAGATCCAGAGGCCGATCAGCCAGACGACGAGCGCCCCGTAATAGAAGATGCGCTTGTCGGCGAACTGCAGGGCCCGGATGCTGAAGTCCGAGCCGGCGGTCTTCAGCGTCAGTCCCAGCGAGCCGCCCGTCCAGTCGCGCTCGGCGATGATGAGCAGGCGGATCACCTCGCCGAAGGCCAGCGTCACGAGGCCGAAGTAATGACCGACGACGCGGAAGCGCGAGCACGGATAGGCGACGATGAGACCGAGGAGCGCCGTCGCGAGCACCGCGAGCAACCCCCCGAGCCACGGGGAGAGACGGTAGAAGTTCCACAGCAGCGTGGTCATGTAGGCGCCGAGGCCGAGGAACGCGCCGTGTCCCAGCGAGACGAGCCCGAATCGCCCCATGAGCGCCCACGCCCCGCCGATGAAGGACCAGATGAAGACCTGGATGACGACGTGCAGGACGTAATCCTGCATGCCTCCCATCCGCACGAACGGCACGGCGGCGATGGCGAGGAGCGCGACGATCGACGCGGCGCGGGCCATGCTACTCACGCCGGGCCAGGATGCCGCCCGGCCGCGCGAAGATCATCACGATGAAGAGTGCGAAGGCGATGACGTAGCCCATCTCGGTCGACCACGTCACGCCGCCGATGGAGATGATCTCGCTCATCACGAACGAGGCCACGAACGCGCCCACCATGTTCCCGAGTCCGCCCAGCACGCAGATCATGAACGTGAGAGGCCCGAAGGCGGCGCCGAAGTACGGGTGCACCGAGTACTGGATGATGAGCAGCGCGCCTGCCACGCCGGCCATGGCGCCGCCCACGGCCGACGTCACGAGATAGACCCGACGCGGGCTCGCGCCCATGAGCGACATCGCATCGCGGTCTTGCGAGACCGCGCGGATCGCGGTGCCGATGTAGGTGTGCTTGAGGAAGAGATAGAGCCCGAGCATGGCCAGGATCGAGATGGCGAAGGCGACGAGCCGCGCGAAGGACAGGAACATGCCGCCGATCTCGATCACGGGCAGCGTGAGACGCACGGTGCGGTGGTCGGTCGTCCAGAGAAAGGTCGCGAACGACTGGATGAAGAAGAGCAGACCGCCCGTGGCGAGGAGCTGGTTGACGGGCGGACTGCCGAGGATGGGCGAGATGATGAGCACGTGCACGGCGACGCCGAGCAGGACGCCGAGCACGACGGCGGCCACGCCGCCCAGCCACACGGGCCAGCCGTACACCTGCACCGCGAAGTAGGCGCCGTACATGCAGACCATCACGATGTCGACGTACGCGATCCACACGATGTCGAGCACGCCGAAGATGAGGTTTAGCCCGAGGGCGAGCAGCGCCAGCACGCCGCCCAGCAGGATGCCGTTGACGGCGGCCTCGGCGAGGAAGATCGGATCCATCAGAGTCCCACGTACGCTTTTCGCACGAAATCCTGCTCGGCGAGGGCGGCGGCTTCCCCCTCCATCTTGATGCGTCCGACCTCCAGGAGGTACGCGCGGTCGACGATCTTGAGCACCTGCCGGACGTTCTGCTCCACGACCAGGATCGTGAAGCCCTGCTCGCGCACTTGACGGATGAGATCGAAGAGCCGCAGGACCATCACCGGGGCCAGTCCCATCGACGGTTCGTCGAGCAGGATGAGCTTCGGCTTGGACATCAGGGCGCGGCCGATGGCGAGCATCTGCTGCTCGCCGCCCGAGAGGCTGCCGGCGCGCTGACCGCGCCGCTCCTGCAGCACGGGGAAGAGCCGGTACACGCGCTCCTCGCTGCTCGCGAAGTCGCGTCGCGCGGAGGGCAGGAAGGCGCCCATGCGAAGGTTCTCCGCCACCGTGAGGAGCGGGAAGATGCGCCGACCCTCGGGCACGTGCGCGATCCCGTGCGCGACGATCTCGTGCGCGTGCCGACCCTGGAGCGCGGCGCCCTCGAAGCGCAGCGCGCCCGTGCGCGGTGCGATCAGTCCCGAGATGACGCGCATCAGCGTGGTCTTGCCGGCGCCGTTCGGTCCCACCACGGCGACAGCCTCACCCGCGTCGACGCGGAGGCTGACGTCCCACAGCGCGGTGAACTGTCCGTAGCCCGCGGTGACGCCCTCGAGCGCGAGCATCCCGGCGCCACGCCGTCCCCCGTCGAGCGCGCTCACGCCAGGACGATCTTCTCGCCGAGGTAGGCCTCGACGACGCGCGGATCGTCGGCCACCGCGCGCGGCGCGCCTTCCGCGATCAGCTCGCCGTGGTCGAGCACCACCACGCGGTCGACCACGCGCATCAGCGTCGCCATGATGTGCTCGACCCAGACGATGGTGATCTTCAGCTCGGCGCGGATGCGCTTGAGCATCTCTGCCGCGCCGGTCATCTCGGAGGGATCGAGGCCGCCCAGGCTCTCGTCGGCGAGGAGCAGCTTCGGCCCCGTCGCGAGCGCGCGCGCGAGCTCGAGCTTCTTCAACCCGCCCGCGCCGAGCAGCGACGTGCTGGCGCTGGCGGCCGTGGGCAGGCCGACCAGCTCCAGGACCTGACGCGCCTCGTCGCGCGCGTGTGCCTCGCTCTGGTGTCCGCGACCGTAGTGGGCCGCGACGGCCACGTTCTCCAGGATGGAGAGCTTGCGGAACGGCCGCGGGATCTGGAAGGTGCGCGCCACGCCGCGATGGCAGATGGCGTCCGGCGTCAGGCCGGCGATCTCGTGGTCGAGAAAGCGGATCGACCCCGCTGTCGGCGTCAACGCGCCCGAGATGCAGTTGAACAGCGTCGTCTTGCCGGAGCCGTTCGGTCCGATGAGGCCCAGGATCTCGCCCTCCGCGACCTGGAACGACACGCCATTGAGCGCGGTGAAGCCGCCGAAGCGCTTGGTCAGCCCGGTGACGATCAGCACGATCGGGAGGCGGGGAACGCCGGGCGGGAACGGCGCGCTTTCGCCGTTCGCCCGGCGAATGGCGTCAGGACGGAAGCGCCCACGGCGACGTGCGAGGCAGCAGGACCGCGGGCGCCACCGACTGGATCGACTTCGGCCAGACGTGACGGAACTGTCCGTCGATCACCTGGTACACGGCGGGGAAGGCGCGCGCGTTCTGTCCGCCCATCACGTGGTCGGGAGGCAGGAACTTGACACCGTAGCCCTGCATCGTGCCGCCTTCCGGGATGTCCGTTTCCCGCGCGGCCTTCGCGATGGCGTCGGGACCGAAGCCGCCGTGCTTCTGGATGGCGCGCGGCAGCACGTCGTTGAGCAGCACCCACATGTTGTTGAAGCCCATGGAGACGTGCGGCGCGATGGGCCCGTCGCCGAACTCCTTCTTGAAGCGGCGCACCATCTCCTGCGTCATCTCGTTCACGCCGGGCTTGTAGTTGTTCGGGTCGATGAGCTGCGACGACGGCGGATCCACGGTATGGAAGCCCTCGACGTCGGCGACCCCGATCGTCTCCTTCAGCTTGTCGAGCTGACTGTGACCCGCGCCGTGGCCGACATAGGCCCGCACGCGCAGGCCCTGCTCCTTGGCCTGCCGCAGGAACAGCGCGATGTCCTGGTTGTAGCCGGTGTGGAAGAGGACGTCGGGACGCTGGCTGCGGAGCTTCGTCACCAGCGACGAGAGGTCGGGGGCCTGGATGGAGTAGCCCTCGCGCAGCACCACCTGCATGCCGAGCTTCCTGGCCTCCGACTCGTTCGACGCGGCGACGTTGCTGCCGTACGGCCCGTCCTCGTAGATGATGGCGACCCGGAGGTCCTTGGGCGCCTTCTTCATCTTCTCCTGCGAGTAGGCGGCGATGTACTGCACCGAGCTCTCGCCGAAGGTGCCGCCGCTCGGCTGGGGACGGAAGGTGTACTGCAGGTGTCGGTCCTTCACGACGGCGTCGGCGATCGCGGTGGTGATCCAGAGGATCTTCTTCTGCTTGTCGACCTTCTCCGCGAGCGGCACCGCGTGCGCGCTGGAGTAGATGCCAGCCAGGATGTCGACCTTCTCGACGTTGAGCAGCCGCTCCGCCTCGTTGATGGCCACCTCAGCCTTGGACTGTCCGTCGCCGTCCACCTGCTGGAGCTTGTACTTGCCGAGCACCCCGCCCTTCTCGTTGACGTAGTCGATGATCATCTTGGCGCCGCGCCAGCAGTTGAGCGAGCCGGCGGCCGAGAACGGTCCGGTGTGGTCGTACAGCACGCCGATCTTGATGACCTGGGATTGCGCGTCGGCTCCGCGTCGAGGCAGCGCGACCACGGCGACGGCGGCGACGAGGGCGAGAACGAGAACGACGCGCGTGCGCTTCATCGAGAGCACCTCCGCGGGGGTGCGCAAAGTGGGCGCTAACCTAGCACGCAGTCCCGACCTCGTCCACATCGGGCAGGACACCCGAACAGATCGGCACGACGGTGGTCGCGTGCCCGACCGTTCTCGTATCGAGGACGACGCCGGCCGAAGTTCCGCGACGTTGCCAGGCGGTGATCCGCGCCGTCGGTGTGGTACGCGCGTTGCTGTGGACGGAGCGCGACGCGACGGAACGATCGGGACGCCGGGCTCGAGGAAGGAGGCGCGCAATGGCCAGACAGCGAGGCGTGGTGGTGCTGGCGGTGCTCTTCGCGGTGCTCATGGGTCTCGAGGTCGTCGCGCAGGCCTCCGCGCGCCGCGCCGCCGAGCGCGACGATCGTCCCTGGACGGGCGCCATCGAGCGGATGGACCGCGCGATCGCCGCCCACGACATCAGCGCCGCGGAGCGCGCCCTGCAGGAGGCGTACAAGGCAGCCGTCACGAGTCGGCGCTGGGACGGCATGGTGGCGGTCGGTGACGCGTACGCGCGGCTCGGTGTCGCGGCGCATCAGGGGAACGAGGATCGCGCGAGGGCGCGGCAGGCGTACCTGGCCGCCTTCTTCCTGGCGCGCCGCCAGCAGTCGCTCGACGGCGTGCTGCGGACCGTGGAGGGCTTCTCGGATCTGGGTGATCGCGAGGTCGCTGCGCAGTGCCTCAAGACCGCCGAGGCGCTTGCCGCGAAGTCGAAGACGCCGGGGGCGCGCCATCGGGTCGCCGGCTACGCGGACCGCCTGGGCGCGCACGGCGTCGTTGCGACGTCCGGCTTCTAGATCCGCACGGCCCGTCCAAGGGCCGCACGGGGCCCCGCTCGGGGCCCCGTCTCCTCAAGACCGCCCGTCCCGTTCGCCTTCAGGCATCGGTCGCCGAGCGAAGACCATCCATTCCCGACCCTGACGAGGTGCGGCCGACACTGCCGGCGCGAACTCGCGCTCGATCCGGAAGGCGGGCGGAAGCGCGTGATGGAGCTCCTCCACGCTGACGGGGAACGGGGGCCCACCGCCGCCCTCACGGATCGGGAAGAAGCAGGCGAGCAGCCAGCCGCCGGGTTTCACGATCGTGGCGAGGACCTGGAGATATTCTCCGCGGCGAGCCGGGTCGATCGCGCAGTAGCAGGTGTACTCCCAGGCGCCGTCGAACCGGCCGGCATGGTCGTCGGCGAGCGAGAAGATGTCGCGCTCCTCCCAGTCGACGGCGACGCTGTCGCGTCGGGCGAGGGCGCGGGCGTCGCGGAGCGCGGCGGACGAGAAGTCGACGCCGGTCACGTCGTAGCCGCGCGACGCGAGCAGCCGCGCGTCGTGGCCACGGCCGCACCCGGGCACGACGACGCGGCCGCGCGGCGGCGGCGTCATGGCGACGAAGTCCACGAGCGCCTCCGTCGGCGCGTGCAGGTCCCAGCCATCGCCGCCGCGCGCGTACAGATCGTCCCAGAATTCGGGTGAGCTCACGGAGGCCATGCGACACCTTCGAAGTCCGCGATGGTTCGCTCCGCGCCCGCCGCGATCAGCTCCGCGCCCATGTACGACGTCGTCACGCCGATGACTCGCATGCCCGCGCGCCGCGCCGCGTGCACGCCGACGACGGCGTCCTCGAACACGAGACAGCGGTCCGGCGGGACGGCGATGCCTTGCGCCGCTTTGACGTACACCTCGGGATCCGGCTTCCCGCGCCGCACGTCGTTCGCGCTGACGACCGTCTCGAACGCGTCGCGGAGACCGAGGGCGTCCAGCAGCCGTTCGACGTCGACGCGGGCGGCCGACGTCGCGACCGCGCGCGGGACACCGCGCGCCGCGAGATCGGCGACGTAGGCCTGCACCCCGCGCACGGCCACGACGCCCCGACGCGCGTGCTCGGTGTAGTGCGCCCGCTTCCGGGCGGCGAGACGGTCCGCGTCGGCCGTGGACAGACCGCGGACGAGGAGGGCGACCGCCTCCTCCGCGGGGCGGCCGATGGTGAGACGCCAGAATTCGTGGGGCGGATCGACGGCGATCTCGGCGCAGAGCGACGCCCACGCCGCACGGTGATGCGCGCCGGAGTCGACCAGGACGCCGTCCATGTCGAAGACGACGCCGTCGGGCGCCGGGCGCACCGCGGCCGACGTCACCGCAACCGGTACAGGGGCGCGAGGGCGCGAAAGGTGTGCAGCGCGGCGTCGCGGTACTGCGCTTCCTTCCAGCGCGCGGCCTCGCTCGCCTCGACCACGCGCCCGAGCACGAGCTGACCGTCACGCGTCCGCATGAGCTCGTCGGCCAGCGCGGTGAAGTCGTCGGCCGTCATGTCGCCGAGCCAGCCCGCGGGGTCGTCGTCGTGCTCGTTCTTGAACCACGCCAGTCCCTTGACACGACGGATGACGGGTCCCAGCTTCCCCGCGCTCTTCTTCCACGCCTGCGCGAACCGCTGCTTGTCCGCGTGCTCGGGGCCGATCTCGAACAGGAACCGGACGCAGTGGCGCGACACCGCGACCTTGAAGTGCGGGTGCTTCTTGTAGCCGCGCGCGTCCGCACAGAACGCGACCCAGGTGTCGTCGGGCGGGTTGACCGTGCGACGGGCGTGCCTGGCCACGTGCGCGAAAACGTCCGCGCCGCCCGTGGCCCGGGCGATGGCGGGCGAGAGGCTGTGGCCGAACGCGTCCAGCTTGGGACGGATGCGCTCGCGGATCTTCGCCATGCGCGGCGCGAATCCCGACGCGTCGAACACCTTGAAGTCGGCGACGGCGAAAGCGGGGGCGGCCATACGTTCTCCTCGTGGGGCGGGACAGTGGGGACCTCGTCACAACTGGTCGAGGGGGAAGATCGGTCGGCGAACCCGGGTGAAGGCGAAGCGCGCGAGATTCGACGACGAGAGCCCGGGCGCATCGACCTCGATGATGCGATGGGCGATGGGCTCGAAGGCGGCGCGGTAGTGGATGGTCGACTTCACCACGATGATCCGCTCGCCGAGCGGGTCGATGCCGACGAAGCGCAGCATCTCGGGATCGAGCGTCTGCCACCGGAGTGAGATCAGGATGACCTTCACGCCGTCGACGTCGAGCACGGCGGTGGGACCGAGGCGACCGTCGAGGCCGCGGAACATCGGTCCCTTGTGCACGAAGCGTCCGTCCGACAGCGTGCGCACGCGACCGGTGACCCGGAGTGGCGCGCCATGACGCGGATCGATCCGTCCGCCCACCTCGAGCGTCACCGTCGCGCCCACGCCCGCGCGCACGCACGCCGCGGCCGCCTCGGGATCCCAGATGCAGGCCACCGTGGACGGGCGCGCGCCGACGCGGATCAGCTCGCGCAGGAGCTCGGTGGTGTCGCCCGCGGCGCCCCCGCCGGTGTTGTCGGCCATGTCGGCCAGCACGACGGGACGGCCCTCGGTGGCGAGCGCGGCCGCGACGGCGTCCGGCACGGACAGCCCCTCGTGCACGAACTCCCCGCGATGCTCCCATGCCGTCGACGCGAGCTCGTCGACGAGGCGCTCGGCCAGGGCCGGCTCGTGGTCGGTGACCACGTAGAGGCTGAGGCCGGCGTCGCGGATGTCGGCGAGGGGAAACCCGGCGAAGACGGACACCGACACCACGGCGGGGTCGCGCTCCATCTTCTCGGCGAGCGCGAGCAGCCGGCGCATCGGGCCGCGCGCCGTCTGCTGGGCACCGATCGGTGGCAGGAGCGCGGGCTGCCGGAACGCCACCGTCGGTCGCGTGCGCCCCGCCGCGACATCGACGAGACGCTCGGTCGCCTCGCGGCCGCGGTCGGCCATGTCGACGTGCGGATAGGTCTTGTAGCCGTGCAGCAGCGTCGCGGCCTCCACCATCTCGCGCGTGACGTTGGCGTGGAAGTCCAGCGTGACCGCGATCGGCACGCCGGGTCCGATCGTCTCGCGTACCCGCGCGAGCAGTCGGCCCTCGCCGTCGTCGAGGTCATCGGGAACCATGGCGCCGTGCAGGTCGAGGAGCACGCCGTCGAGCCGTCCCGCCCCGCGCAGGTCGGCGAGGATCCGCGCCTCGATGTGCTGGTAGAAGTCGCGCGAGACGCGGCCGGCAGGTGAGGCCGACGTCGCCACCGACGGGACGAGCGTCACGCCGCGCGAGCGCGCGGTGTCGATCATGCCGCCGAGGCAGGTGCCGGTGCCCGCGTACGCTTCGAGGATCTCGCCGCCGTAGCGCAGATCGCGCGCCTCGAACTGACGTCGATCGGTCACGATGGTGCTGAAGGTGTTCGTCTCGTGTGCGAACATCGCGACGAAGAAGCGCATGGAGCGCACAGTCTACAGAAAGGCGACGACCATGGACAACTTCCACACCCTCGGGTCCGGCGGGATCCTGCGCGAGCTGGCGCCCGGACTGAACGCGCGCATCTTTCCCGGCGTCAACGTGATGCTCTCCGTGGTGACCATCGAGCCGCACTCCACCTCGCCCGTG
The DNA here is from genome assembly GCA_046733575.1 of Candidatus Methylomirabilota bacterium. Taxonomy (GTDB): domain Bacteria; phylum Methylomirabilota; class Methylomirabilia; order Rokubacteriales; family CSP1-6; genus JBKPPN01. The sequence goes on from JBKPPN010000185.1 coordinate 10,519, forward strand.
CACGCGCACGCCAACGAGCAGTGGGGTGTGTGTCTCGAGGGCTCGTGGATCCGCATCCAGGACGGCGTCGAGCACCACGTGAAGGCGGGCGACTTCTGGCAGACGCCGCCGCACGTGCCGCACGGCGGTCGCACGCTCGACGAGCGCTGCGTCGTGCTCGACATCTTCGCCCCGCCGCGCGAGGAGTACCGCCAGGGCGGCCAGGGTCTCGGCACCGCCACCGTCGTCGGCTGACGCACGGTGTCCGCGCTCTTTCGCCGACGCGTTCTCATCACGGGCATGAGCGGCCTGATCGGCACGGCGCTGCGCGGCGCGCTCGGCGAGGACTACGACCTGCGCGCCCTGAATCGCCGCCCCGTGGCCGGCGTCACGTCGTTCCAGGCCGACATCGCCGATGCCGTCGCCATGCCGCCCGCCTTCGATGGGGTCGACACCGTCGTGCATCTGGCGGCCAACGCGGAGTCGGGCGTGCCGTTCGACGAGACGCTGCGCGCGAACGTCGTCGGCACCTATAACGTGTTCGAGGCGGCGCGCCGCGCCGGCGTCCGTCGGGTGGTGTTCGCGTCCAGCGGCGCCACGGTGAGTGGTTACGAGCGCGACGAGCCGTACCGCTCGATCGTGGAGGGCCGGCACGACGGTCGCTCGTCGTGGCCGCTGGTGACGCACGAGTCGCCCGTGCGGCCGGGCAGCACGTACGGCGCGAGCAAGGTCTGGGGCGAGGCGCTCGCACGGCAGTACGCGGACGGGCACGGCCTCTCGATGCTGTGCGTGCGCATCGGGCGTGTCCGCGCGGAGGACCGGCCGCTCGCGCCGCGCGAGTTCTCCGTCTTCTGCAGTCAGCGCGACGTCTGTCGCCTGCTCCGGCTCTGCATCGACGCCCCGGACGCGCTGCGCTTCGACGTGTTCTTCGCGCAGTCGCGCAATCGCTGGAGCTACCGCGACCTCGACCATCCGCGCGCCGTGCTCGGCTTCGAGCCGGCGGACGCCGCCGAGGACTACCGGGAGAGGAGTCCGATCTCGCGCAGGTAGCGCGCGACGCCGGGATGGATGAGGTCGGCCCGCGGCACGGCGGCGACCGTGTTGGCCGCGGTCGTCTCCGCCGCGCTGGGCAGACGACGCGCGAGCGCCGATTCCCCGCGATGCAGCGCGCGCGCGAGCCGGTACGCGACGTCGTCGGGCAACGTCGGCCGCGCCAAGATGAAGCTCCATGATCCGACCGACGCCAGCGCTGTCGGCTGGCCGGGATACGAG
>JBKPPN010000186.1:0-3230 GCA_046733575.1 Candidatus Methylomirabilota bacterium
GCACTCGACGACTGCCGCGAAGGAAGCCGGCAAGCGCGGCTGATGAGCTACCTGATCTCGCTCGGTCCCGAGGCAGCGCCTGGCATGGCCGAACACCTCGCACGTGCCGCGGCCCCTCTGGCGCGCGAGCTCCTCGCCGGTCTGCTCAAGCTCTCGCCGCCGCAGCCCCCCGTGGAGGCGGGCGCGTACCTCACGCACTTCGACCCTACGCTGCGTCGGGAGGCGACGAAGCTCCTCCTCGGCTACGACTCGACGCGAGCCGCGACCCTGCTCACCGCCGTTCTGGACGCAGATGAGCGCGTCGTCTACAGCGCGCTGCTCGCCGCGGGAGCCGGCTGCTCCCCGGAAGTGGCGGCGATGATCCGGAAGCGGATCGACGCCGGCGACGTCACCGACGCTGCCGCTCGCGCTGCCGGTATCCGCGCCGTCGCCACCCAACGCGACGACGCGGCGCTCGAGTGGGTGCTCGGGCACGCGCTGGTGCGGGGCGGGCTCCTGCGCCGCGCGCGGCTCGCCCCGGCGTCGCCGGAGCTGCTGGCCTCGCTCACCGCGCTCGTCACCCACTGGGCCGACCATCCTGGCGCCGCCCCCGCCCTGGAGCTGGCGCACAACAGCACGAGCCCTTCGGTCCGCGCCGCCGTGCAGCGTGACAGCACCGCCGCCTCACCGGACGAGTCGCGATGAGCGAGCCGGTTCGCTTCCTCACGTCCTTCGCGCAGTCGGTGGCGACGATGGCCCTCTATGGGCCGTCGCACCCGGCGCGCCGGCGCGCCGTGGACGGCGCCTACAAGATCCTGCGCGACCTGCAGGCGCACGACGCGCGGCCCGAGTTCTCCTTCGTCGGCGACGAGGTCGTCTACGGCGCGCTCCCCCTGCGCGAGATGCGCGACTGGGAGTGGGCGGCACGCCTCGCCACCGCTGGCGTGCAGCGCCTGGAGTTCGCCGCCGACGTCTCCCGCGAAGAGTTCGAGCAGTTCCTCGAGGGAGTCGTGGCGCGCCTCACCGTGTCGATGATCGACACGGCCGAAATGCGGCCTGGTGGATCGGGAGCGTCGATCCGATTCGGGGCGCTCGGGATCCGCGGCGAGGGGCGACTCGCGCCGTTGATGGCGCAACAGGTGCTTGCCGCCCCGACGCGCCGCTACGAGCTCACCGACGAAGTGGCGACGGTGGAGTGGATGCACGAGCAGGTGGCGAACCGCGCCGAGCTTCCGCTGCTCGAGGCGGAATCCGTCGTACGCTCGCTCGCCGTCGCCATGCACGGCGACCAGGAGATGCTCCTGCCGCTGCTCACGCTGCGCGAGTTCGACGAGTACACCACCACGCACTCGCTCAACGTCGCCGTGCTGACGATGGCGCTCGCCGAGGCGATGGGAATGGGCGCGCGCGATGTACGCGGCTTCGGCGTGGCAGGACTGCTGCACGACCTCGGCAAGACGCGCATCCCGATCGAGGTGCTGAACAAACCGGGCAGGCTCACCGACGGCGAGCGCGCCGTGATGCAGAGTCACACGATCGAGGGGGCGCGCATCATCCTCGAGAGCGACAGTGACCTCGATCTCGCGGCCGCGGTGGCGTACGAGCACCACATCATGATCGACGGCGGCGGCTACCCGCACCGCCGAATCGCCCGGAAATGCCACTGCGCGAGCACGCTGGTGCACGTCTGCGACGTCTACGACGCGCTGCGCACCCACCGACCGTATCGCGTGGCCTGGAAAACGGCCGCGGTGCTCGAGTACATCGAGCAGGGCGCGGGCTCCGACTTCGACCCCGACGTCGCGCGCACCTTCGTCGAGCTCATGCGCCGCATGGAGGGGCGGATCGAGCATGCCTCGCTCGCCGATCTCCGCGCCGGTGTGCAGGAAGTCGTCCCGGCAACGTCTCCCTGACGGAGGGCGCGCGCGGCTCACGCCGTTCGCGTCTGGTGACCGGAGGGCCTGAGGTGCCATCTTGGGCACCATGGTCACCCCCGACCGGCTCGCCGCGCTCTTCAACGCCTATCACGCGCCGCTCGTCCGCTTCCTCACGCGGCGGCTCGGCGACCGTGACGAGGCCGAAGAGATCGCGCAGGAGACCTTCGTGCGCGCTCTCAAGCAGGAGACGATCGCCAGCGAGCGGTCGTGGCTGTTCGCTGTCGCGTCGAACCTCGTGCGCGACGAAGCGCGCCGCGCGGCGCGCGAACGGAAGCGGCACGATCTGATGCGCGTGCGTGAGGAAGCGGAATCGTCGGTCGATCCTGAGCCGACGGCCATGGAGCGCGCCGAGGACCAGGCACTGGCGCGGCAGGCGATCGAGATGCTCGGCGAGCGCGACCGTGAAGCGCTGCTGATGCGGGAGGAAGGACTGGGGTATGAGGAGATCGCCGAGGCGCTCGACCTGTCTCTGGCTTCGGTGGGAACCACGCTGTCGCGGGCGCGACGGCGGCTGATGGAGGCGTACGAGTCGCTGCAGCAGGAGCGCTCGGCGGAACGCGCATGACCGACCAACCGATGAACGCGACGGACCACCCCGAGGAGGGTCTGATCCACGCCTGGCTGGACGACGCGCTGAGCGCGACGGAAGCCGAGCGTCTCGGTGCGCACGTGCGACGGTGCGTCGAGTGCCAGGAGCGCGTCGCGGAGGCGCGTGGCTTGATCGCGGGAGCGTCGCGGATCGTCGCCGCGCTCGACGACGTGCCGGCGGGCACACGGCCGGGTTGGGTGCAGCCTACGATCACCGGCGGCGGCGAACCGCCGAACGCCCCCGCGTCGGGTGCGGGCTCGAGCAGTTCGCTGTGGCGCTGGCTGCGCGTGACGCCTGGGCGCGCGGCGCTCGCCGCGACCATCCTCGTCGCGATCGGGATCACGCTGACGTACGACCGTGCAGCGATCGACTCGAGCCCTCGGTCCGTGGCATCCGTACTGAATCCGCAGAAGTCCGACGTGCCGGCGGCGACCAGTCCCGAGGGCGCGGCGAGCGATGCGGCGAAGCCGCGCGATGCCCTGCTCGACTCGGCCGTCGCGAAGAACGTGACCATCGCCCAAGGCAGGCGCACGCTCGAAGCGCCACGAGGACCGAGCGTCCCGGTGGCGCCTCCGCAGGGCACGACCCTCGGAGCGCCGCCGAACGCGGCGGGGGAGGCGGTGGCGCTCGGTCGAGCCGCCGAAGACGCTCGTCGGGAATCAGCGCCGGTGAGGGCAGACCGTGCGGCGCGCGCCGCCATCACCGGCGCGGTAGCATCAGTGCCC
>JBKPPN010000187.1:0-6613 GCA_046733575.1 Candidatus Methylomirabilota bacterium
GCCGTCGCCTGGCCGCTGGTGACGGTCACGGTCTGCTTCTGCTCGACGTAGCCGACGCGCAGCGCGCGCAGCGTGTACGATCCCGCGGGGACGTTGCGGACGGTGAAGCGTCCCTCGGCGTTCGTCGACCCGTAGAGCGCCGTGCCCACGACTTGGATGCGCGACTCGTCGAGGGGCTGCCCCGACGCCTTGTCGACGACGCGGCCGGTGATCGTGCCGACGCCTTGCGCTTGGGCGGGGCTGGCGATCCCCGCAAGCCCGCCGAGCGACACGGCGGCGAGCGCGGCGACTCTGATTGTCCAGCGACGGACGGTCGAACCAGGCGTGCTCATAGTGCTACCTGCCCGCTGTAAGGTGAGGGTTTGGGATGCATGAGCGACTTGTTCGGAACACGGCAAATGTTTTACCAATGGTCCGCCCTGCGCCAGTCTCCCGGCGTCTGACACGCGAACAATCTTACAACTCGGCGCTGATCGTCCCTCGACGTCGCTCGACGTCCCTCGACAAGCGCGCGGCCCCCCTCACTGGAGCGAGTGAGGGGGGCCGCGCGGACTCGACGAGCCGTCCGCGTCACGCCTCGGCGTGCGCGGAGCCGACCATGATCAGCCGACGACGATCGCCGCGACCCCGTTGCCGGGCGTCACTCGCGGCCCGCGCAGGATCTCCCGCGCCTTCCAGAGCTGCTCGCGCACCGCGTTCGGACCCGTGCCGCCCTCGATCTCGCGCAGCGCCACCGACGCGTCGGGGGAGAGCACGTCGCGCGCGTCGGGGCCGAAGAGCGGATGCGCGGCGGCGAACGCCTCGGGCGGGAGCGCGTCGAGCTCGCACCCGGCCTCCTCCGCCTGCCTGACGAGTGCGCCGACGCTCGCGTGCGCCTCGCGGAAGGTCGCGCCCTTCCGGACGAGGTAGTCGGCGAGGTCGGTCGCCATCATCCCGCTCGTCAGCGCGGCGCGCATGCGCGCGGTGTCGAAGGTCAGCTCGGCGACCGCGCCGGCGACCGCCGGCAGGACGAGGAGCGCGGCGTCCACGGCGTCGAAGAGGGCGCGCTTGTCGTCCTGCATGTCCTTGTTGTACCCGCTCGGCAGCCCCTTCATGGTCGTCAGCAGCGCCGCGAGGTCGCCGAGCACGCGGCCGCCGGAAGCGCGCGCCAGCTCGAGGGCATCGGGGTTCCGCTTCTGCGGCATCATGCTCGACCCGGTCGAGTAGCCGTCGCCGAACTTCACGAACCCGAACTCGCTCGTGCCGAAGAGCACGAGGTCCTCGGCGAGCCGCGAGAGGTGCGTGCCGACGAGGGCGAGCGCGAACAGCACCTCGGCGACGAAGTCACGGTCCCCGACGGCGTCGATGCTGTTCGCCGAGGCGGCGGCGAAGCCGAGGCTCTCCTTGAGCAGGACGCGCGAGACCGGGTACGCCGAGCCGGCCGTGGCGCCGGCGCCGAGGGGGAGCGAGGCCGACGCGGCGTGCCGGGCGGCGGCGAGCCGCGCGCGGTCGCGCTCGAGGGGCCAGAAGTGAGCGAGCATCCAGTGCGCTGCCAGCACGGGCTGGGCGCGCTGGAGGTGCGTGTAGGCGGGCATCAGCGCGGTGCCTAACGACTCGGCCCGCTCGACGATCGCGTGCTGGAGCTCGCGCAGCGCGGCGTCCAGGCGGGCGCAGGCGTCCGCCGCCCAGAGCCGCGTCGCGGTGGCCACCTGGTCGTTGCGGCTCCGCCCCGTGTGCAGGCGCGCGCCGAGCTCGCCGACCTCCTCGCGCAGCAGGCGGTCGATGAGGGTGTGCACGTCTTCGTCGGACGGCAGGGGTTCGACCCCGCCCGCGGCCAGGCGCGTGGCGACCGCGTCGAGCCCCTGCTCGAGCTGCGCGCTCTCCTCACGCGTCAGCACGCCGGCCGACCAGAGCCCGACTGCCCACGCCTTCGAGAGCTCGACGTCGAACGGCCACAGACGGAAGTCGACGTCGAGCGAGCGGTTGAGGCGCTCGAGCGCGGGCGCGGAGGCCCCGGCGAAGCGGCCGCCCCAGAGCTTGTGCGACTCGGGCTTCGGCGGCGCCGGTCTGTCCGGGGCAGGAGGGTTGCGGGATTCGGGCGTCGGGGGCGGGGAGTGGCTACCTCCCATGCCCGACTCCCCGCTCCCCACGCCCGGCCTCACCAGCTCGAGGGGCGTCATACGGCGGCCAGCGCCGGCTCGGCGGGCGCCTCCTCCGTCGTTTCGTTCTCGGACGCGACCTTCTGGTGCGGCGTCGCGGGCGCCGAGTCGCCATTGTTCAACTGGGGGGGGCCCCCGGCGCTCGTGGTCGCCGCCGCCGCAGGCGCCGGCGCAGGCGCTGCGACGTCCGCCACGCCGTGGTTCGCGATTCCGGCCTCGATGTCCTTGATCGCCCGCACCCGCTGCGAGAGGCCGAAGAGGCGGATGAAGCCCGCCGCGTCGCTCTGCTGGTAGACGTCGTCCTCGCCGAAGGTGACGAAGCGCTCGTCGTAGAGGGCGTGCGCGCTCTCGCGGCCGATCACCGTGTGGCTCCCCTTGTAGAGCTGGAGGGTCACGGTGCCTGTGACGCGCGTCTGCGTCGCGGCGACGAAGGCGTCGTAGGCTTCGCGCTCGGTGGTCCACCACCGCCCCTCGTAGACGAGGTCCGCGTAGCGCGGGGCGATGAGGTCCTTCGCCGCCAGCGTGCGGCGGTCGAGCACGAGCTGCTCGAGCTCCGAGTGCGCCGCGTAGAGCAGCGTCCCGCCCGGCGTCTCGTAGACGCCGCGGGACTTCATGCCGATCAGACGGTCCTCGACGAGGTCGATCCGTCCCACGCCGTGCCGCCCGCCGAGCGTGTTGAGCGCGGCGACGAGTGCCACGGGGTCTAATCGCGCGCCATTGACCGTTACGGGAATCCCCGCCTCGAAGCCGATCACCACACGCTCGGGCGCGTCGGGCGCGTCGGCGGGGGAGCGGGTGAGCTGGAAGACGTCCTCGGTCGGCGCCCAGTTCGGGTCCTCGAGGCCGCCCCCCTCGTGCGAGAGGTGCCAGAGGTTCGCGTCGCGCGAGTAGATCTTCTCTACCGTCGCCGTCACCGGGATGCCGCGTGCGGCGGCGTAGCGCACGGCGTCCTCGCGGCTCCGGATCTCCCACTCGCGCCAGGGTGCGATCACCGGCAGGTCCGGGGCGAAGGCGGCGTAGGTGAGCTCGAAGCGCACCTGGTCGTTCCCCTTCCCCGTGCAGCCGTGGGCGAGCGCGTCGGCGCCGACCGCGCGCGCGATCTCCACCTGCCGCTTGGCGATCAGCGGCCGCGCCGTCGCGGTGCCGAGCAGGTACTTGCGGTTGTAGACGGCCCCCGCGCGCAGGGTGGGCCAGATGAAGTCCTCGACGTACTCGCGGCGCAGGTCCTCGACGAAGCACTCCGCCGCCCCCGACGCGATCGCCTTCTCGCGCACGCCCGCCAGCTCGGCGTCGCCCTGCCCGATGTTGGCGGCGACGCAGACGACGCGCGCGCCCGCGTAGCGCTCCCTGAGCCAGGGGACGATGATCGAAGTGTCGAGTCCGCCGGAGTAGGCGAGGACGATGGTCTTTGGCATGGAGAACCCCGGATTTATATGCAATGAGTATGCATAAATAATGGGAAGGCCGAGGTTGGGCAACCCTGGGGACGAGGGGCGAGGGACGGGGACCGGGGACGGAGTGCACACCGGTCGCGCCCCGAGCGACAGTCCGTCCCCGGTCCCACGTCCCGAGTCCCGTGGCCCGCCTCCTCGCGATGCCCTGGACGCCACCGCTTACCCGCCCCCGCATCGGAGCCGTAGCTTTCTCCCGTGGCGACCAACAAAGCCGACCGCCAGCGCGTCATCCGCGAGCTGATCGACTCCCGCCCCGTGGGGAGCCAGGAGGAGCTGCGGAAGCTCCTCCGCCAGCGCGGCTGGGACGTGACGCAGTCCACGCTCTCGCGCGACTTGCGCGAGATGCGACTCGCCCGCGTCCCCACGGGGGACGGCTCGCGCTACGCGACCACCGAGAGCACGCCCGACACGAGCCGCGTCACGCTCGACGAGCTGCTCCCGCGCCTCTTCGACCGCATCGACGGCGTCGGCGAGCTCCTCGTCCTTCACACCGTCCCCGGCGGCGCCCAGACGATCGCCTTCGCCCTCGACGCCGAGGCGTGGCCCGACCTACTCGGCACGATCGCCGGCGACGACACGATCCTCCTCGTCTGCCGCTCCGGCGCCGCCCGCGAGCGCCTCGTGCGGCGGATCCGCACGCTGGCCGGGGAAGGGGAATAGACGCCCGGTCCTCAGCGCCGGTGGCGCGGTGGGGCGTCGCGCAGAGCGCGGATCAAGCCGCCGAGCATGCGGCCGACTTCGGTGGACAGGGCGAGGGCCGCATTCAAGTGTCCGGGGTCCTCGCATTCGAGTGCCTCGATGACCCGCAGGTGCGACTCGACCTCGTTCGCCGACCCGAGCGCAATCGTGAGAAAGCGCAAGTAGTCGGCGCGGTAGGGGCGGCCGTTTCCTTCGGCGATGTTCGCCGAGATGCTCACGGATGCCCTCGAGAGTTGATCACCCAATGAGTGTCGGCACCACCGCGGCAGGCGGCCCGCGATGGCGTGGCACTGCGTCGAGAGCAGTACGGCCTTCTGCCAGACAATCAGGTCGCGGAAGCAGGTCGCCATGAGATGGATCATCTCCCGGCACTGCACCCGCTGTCGGATCGAGCGGCGGCGGCCATGACCCAAATCACGCGACGACATTCCTGGGGACCGGGACCGGGACCGGGACCGGGACGCGGGACCGGCGACGGACTGCACACCCATCGAACCCGCCGTACCTCCGCCGCCGTCCGTCCCCGGTCCCGGTCCCTCGCGCAGAATCCCCACGATGCTGCGCCCCGCCCGTTGACATACAGGGTGAGAAAGAATATGCATTACAAATGCATAAACTCCCGGTTGGAGTCTTGGGCGCCTCCGGCTACGCCGGCCGCGAGCTCTGCGCCCTCGCCCTCCGCCACCCCCGTCTCGAGCTCGCCTTCGCCGCGGCCCATGGCCGCGCCGGGGAGCGCGTGCGCCTGGCCGGCCGGGAAATCACCTTCCTGAGCGCCGACCGCGCCGCCCTCGGCGACGCGGCCCTCGTCTTCAGCGCCCTCCCGCACGGCGCCTCCGCCCCCTTCGTCGCCGCGGCGCGCGCCGCCGGCGCCAAGGTTGTGGACCTGTCGTCCGACCTCCGCCCCGGGAACGGCCACGCGACCGGCGGCGACGCGGCGGCCGCCTCGCTCGGCGACGTTCCCTACGGCCTCACCGAGATCGCCCGCGAGGCGGTGCGCGGCGCCGACGTCGTCGCCAACCCGGGCTGCTACCCGACCGCGACCCTCCTCGCCCTCCTGCCGCTCCTCGAGGCCGACCTCGTCGCGCCGGGGGCGACCATCTCGGTGTCGGCGGCGAGCGGCGTCACCGGCGCGGGCAACACCCCGCGCGGCGACCTGCTCTACGCCGAAGTCGCGGAGGACTTCCGCGCCTACGCGGCCGGCAACGTCCACCGCCACGTCGCCGAGATGCAGAGCGTCGTCGCGCGCTACGGCGCCGACGCGGACCTCGTCTTCACCCCGCACCTCCTGCCCGTCGCCCGCGGCATCCTGGCGACCCTCGTCGTCCCGGTCCGCGAGCCCCTCGAGGCTCCCCTCGACCTCTGGCGCGCCCGCTACGCGAGCGAGCCGTTCGTCGAGGTCAGCGAGGACGCGCCGACGCTGCACGACGTCGTGCACCGCAACGTCGCCCGCATCACGGCGCTTCCGGCCCGCCACGTGCGCCGCCCGGCGGTCGTCGTCATGGCCGCGATCGACAACCTCGTGAAGGGCGCCGCCGGGCAGGCGATGCAGAACGCCAACCTCCAGCTCGGCCTCGACGAGGCCCTCGGGCTCCCGGCGTGAGCGACCACCACGAGCTGCCTCCTGCCGGAGGCGGCGTCCTCGTCGCCAAGGTCGGCGGGCGCGTGCAGCAGGACCCGGCCCTCGCCCCCGCTCTCGCCCGTGCTTGGCGGGAGCGCCGCGCGGCCGGCGGCGCGCTCGTCGTCGTCCACGGCGGCGGCGACGAGGTCTCTGCCCTCCAGCGGCTGCGCGGCGGCGAGCCGGCCTTCGTCGGCGGGCGCCGCGTCACCACCGAGGGTGACCTCGAGACGCTGCGCATGGCGCTCTCCGGGGCCGCGAACAAGCGCCTCGTCTCGCTGCTCGTGAGCGCCGGCGCACCCGCCGTCGGCCTCTCGGGGGAGGACGCGTCGCTCATCGCGGCCCGACTCGGCGACCCCGCGCTCGGCCGCGTCGGCACGCCGGCGGCGGTCAACGTGGCGCTCCTCGCCCACCTGCTCGCGGGCGGCTACCTGCCGGTGCTCTCCCCGGTGAGCCGCGACGGCGAGGGGAGCGCCGGCGGCGACACCGCCGCGCTCAACGTCAACGGCGACGACGCGGCCGCCGCGGTCGCCGCCGCGTTAGGCGCCGAAGAGCTCCTCCTCGTCGCCGACGTCCCCGGCGTCCTCCTCGACGGTGCGCCCGCATCCATCCTCGACGCCGAGGCCGCGCGGGCGGCGGTCGCAGCCGGCGAGGCGCGCGGCGGGATGGCGGCGAAGCTCGACGCCGCCCTCGGCGCCCTCGAGGGC
>JBKPPN010000188.1:0-11801 GCA_046733575.1 Candidatus Methylomirabilota bacterium
CCCGCATGCAACGCGCCGCCCGTGCCTTCGCCGTGCTCCTTGCCCTCCTCACCATGCCGGGGTGCTCGGTGATCTCGCTCGATCTCACGCCCCGGGTCCGGCCGCTCGAGGAGAAGACGGTCGAAGGCCACGGGTCGAACAAGATCCTCCTCACCGAGATCTCCGGGTTCATCAACGACGAGGCCACCGCCTCCGGTCTCTCCCTCACCGCGGCGCCGCCGCGCGTGCCGCTGCTCGTTCGCGTCCGGGAGGAGCTCGACAAGGCGGCCAAGGACGGGAAGGTCAAGGCGCTGGTACTGCGGCTCAACAGCCCCGGCGGCACGGTGACGGCGTCCGACATCATCTTCCGCGAGCTGCAGCTGTTCCGGGCGCGCACGGGTGTGCCCATCATTGCGGTGATGATGGACGTCGCCGCGTCGGGCGCGTACTACATCGCGCTCGGCGCGGACACGATCGTGGCGCACCCGACCACGGTCACCGGCTCCATCGGCGTCATCATGGTCAGCGCGAATGCCGAGGGCCTGCTGCAGAAGCTCGGGCTGGCCACGAACACGATCAAGTCCGGCGAGCACAAGGACATGGGCAGTCCCTTCCGCCCCCTGACGTCGGAGGAGCGCGGGATCTTCCAGTCGATCATCGACGACCTGCAGCGTCAGTTCGTGAACAAGGTGGCGGAGCGGCGCAAGATCACGCCCGAGACGGCGCGGAAGCTGGCCGACGGCCGCGTCTACACCGCCGAGCAGGCGCTCGCGAGCCGGCTCGTCGACCGCATCGGTTACCTGCCCGACGCCATCGACCTCGCCAAGCGTGCGGCCGGTCTCGACGAGGCACGCATCGTCATCTACCGCCGTCCGCACCAGTACCGCGCCACATACTACGCGCAGGCCGAGACACCGGCGTCCGGCATCGAGGCCTCGCTCGGCACCATGGCGACGCTGACCGGTCTCGGCCCCAAGTTTCTCTACCTCTGGCTGCCCTGAGGGATCTCGACGAATCCCGCGCAGCGAACGACGGGGAGGCGCGGGTACCTCGGGAAGCCGGGATCCGTCGCGCTCTTGCCGCACAGCACGAACGTCGATCCCTTCCCTGACGTCACGACGCGCGCGTGAGCGCAGCGGGCGCACAGCCCCGCCGACGACGGGATCACGTCGCGATGAGATCGAGGTAGTCGCGCAGGATGCGCGCCGTCGCGCCCCACACCGTGTCGCCCTCGTAGTCGAAGAAGTACATCTCGCGCGGGGTGCCGTCGCGCACCCATGTCTCGACGCGCGTGTTCCCCTTGTCGACGAGGGCCGCGAAGGGGATCTCGATCACGCGCTCGATCTCGACGCCATCGGGCTGCCACGCCACCGGCCTCGCGACGTAGCCGACGAACGGTGTGATCACGAAGCGCGTGGCGACCGTCTCCGTGTCGTCCAGGACGCCGAGCGGCTCGATGGCGGCGCGCGCCAGGCCCACCTCTTCCTCGCACTCACGGAGCGCGGCGTGGAGAAGCGACGGATCGGTCGACTCGACGACGCCGCCGGGAAAGCCGATCTGTCCCTTGTGCGTCCCGACGGTGTCGGTGCGCTTGGCGAACGCAAGGTACGGCTCGCCGGCGTGATCGACGATCGGGATCAGGACGGCGGCGCGGATCAGGGGCCCGCGCGGGACGATGAGCTCGTCGGGCGCCACGCGTCGCTCGCGCCGAGCGAGGCGGGCCTGCGTCGCCGCCGCGAGGGCCCGGGACGTCACGCGCGAGCGGCGTCGGCGCCGCGACGACGTCGGGTCACACGAAGCGCGCCGAGACGCTGCCGAGGCGCGTGAAGGACGCCCGCACGGTGTCCCCGGCCTTCGGACGGAGCAGCAGCGAGATCGATCCCGACATCACCACGTCGCCCGCCCGCAGGCCCAGCCCCCGCGTCCCGAGCTGGTTGGCGATCCAGGCCAGCGAGTTCAGCGGGCTGCCCATGACCTCCGCCGCGGTGTTGGTGGCCGCAATGGTGCCGTTCAGCTCGTAGACGAGCCCCTCGAGCGAGAGGTCGATACCGACGACGGCATTGAGGGGCGCGCCCAGCACGATCGCGTTGGCGTAGACGCCGTCCGCGATCACGTCGCTCGCGATCGGCTTGCCCGCGTATCGCATGTCGATGAGCTCGAGCGCCGGGACGGCGCCCTCGACGGCGAGCAGCGCGCGCGGCGGAGTCACGCCCGGCCCGGCGAGATCGTGGCGCATCAGGAACGCGACCTCCGCCTCGACGGCGAGATTGACGAACCGACTCATCGGAATGTCTGCGCCGCTGGCGAACACGCCCGACCCCAGGACGAAGCCCGAGACGGGTTCGGTGGCCTGGAACATGGACTGGGTGGCCTTGTTGGTGAAGCCGGTCTTCCATCCCACCACCCGCTCGCCGCGGCCGAGGAGAGCCGCGCGGAGTCGGTCCTGCGTGGCGTAGGCATCGGCGGTCGTGAGCGCCTGCGTCTCGCTCGGCGGCGCGAGCGCCTTCGGCGTCGAGCGCGCCTCGAGAAGCGCCTGGATGAAGTCGGTCATGAGACGACGCTCCGCGCGTCGCGGGACGCGTCCTGAAGGTGAGCGACCAGCGCCGTCATGACGTCGCCGGCCCTGGCCGGAATGACGAGATCGGCCTGGGCGTCGAGCGGCGTGGGCGTGAGATTCACGACCACCACCGTGGCTCCCGCCTGCTTGGCGTGGCGCGGCAGGTAGGCCGCCGGGTACACGACGAGCGAGGAGCCGACGACGACGAAGACGTCCGCCGACGCCGCGCAGGCGCGCGCCTCGGCCATCACGCCGGGCGGAAGCGCCTCGCCGAACAGCACGCTGCTCGGCTTCACGATGCCGGCGCATACCGGACATCGCGGCACGTCGTCACTGCCGCCGATCCAGGCGTGAACCTCGTCACGGCTGTACCGCGCCCCGCAGGCGAGGCAGCGGACGCGCGCCGAGTTGCCGTGGAGCTCGAGGACCTTCTCGGCCGGCACGCCGGCGCGCTCGTGCAGGCCGTCCACGTTCTGCGTGATGACGCGATCGAGCCGATCGAGGTCGTGCAAGGTCGCGAGCGCGAGGTGCGCGGCGCCGGGGACGGCGTCTCGGATCACCGGGTACACCTCGCGTCCGAGGCGCCAGTAGCGGCGTCGGCCCTCGTCGCTGCCGAGGAAGTTGGCGTACGTCATGTCGCGCGCGGAGAAGCGGTCCCACACCCCGCCGGGACTGCGGAAGTCCGGGATCCCGGACTCGGTGCTGACGCCGGCTCCGGTGAAGAAGACGGGACGGCGCGCCCCGGCCACGAGGCGCGCGAGCGCCACGACGGACTCGGCGACGGCGCTCATTCGTCGGGAAGCACCGGCGCGGGCGCCGGCGGCGCACTCCCGAGCGACCAGCGCAGGAAGGTCATGCACGCGACGAACACGACCACGCCGGACACGAGGAGCGCGAGGTTGCTCGGCACGTTGGACAGGAAGCCGAACGACGCCGTCAGCAGTGTGAAGAGCACGTTGTTCACGATGTGGCAGACGATGGCGGGCAACGCGCTGCCCGTCATCTCCGTGATAGCGCCGAAGTAGAGGCCGAGCACGAAGGCCAGGATCGCATGGCGCCACTCCAAGTGGAGCAGACCGAAGCAGGCCGCCGCGGTCACCGCGGCGGCCCACGCGGGCCACCGCGCGCGCAGGCGTGTCTGCATGTAGCCGCGGAAGAACAGCTCCTCGGCGATGCCCGCCATGACGCCGATCACGAGCACGGCGTTGAAGAGGTCTGGACCGGTGGCGCCGTACAGCGCATTCCGGATCATCGCCATGGCGCCCTTGTTCGCCATGCCGGCCAGCACAGTCGCGGAGTCGAGCGCCTGACCCAGCGCCAGCGTGGCGATGACCATGGCCGCGAGATCGCGTCCGCGCTCGCGACCGGGCAGCAACCGCAGCGCCGCGGGGCGCAAAGGACGTGTGACCGCGACGACGCAGAGCGCGAGCACGCTCGACGACGCCACGCCGCCTGCGATCAGCCCCGGCAACCCCTCCAGGATGGCGCGCTGAGCGACGTCGGGGTAGAGGTCGGTGAGGAACAGCGCGGCCACCAGCGACGCGGCCACGATACCGACGAACGCGGCGACGTACACCACGAACACGGTCCAGACGCGGGGCACGGATTCTTTATATCAACTCGGAGGGGGGCTTCGCTGCGCTCGGAGCGGCACCCCTACGGCGCGATGCGGTCTACCCCGCTCGAGCGCCGCAGGCTGTTCATGTGCACATCGCGTGGATTCGGTCGATGTTGGCGAGGACGCGGTGGCGCCAGGGGCGGTAGGCGCCGAAGCGAGAGAGGCCGGCCTCGTAGGTGGGGGCCACGCGGTCGGGGACGAGTTTCTTGATGTCGGCGAGGGGCGTGCCGGCGGCGGCTTCGGTGCGGACGGCCTCGGTGAGGTCTTCGATGTAGCCGCGGAAGAAGCGGAGCCAGGTCCGGTCGGCCACCTCGCCGTGGCCCATGATGATGCGGTCGAAGTCTAGGCGCTCCAGCTTGTCCAGCGTCTTGATCCAGTCCTCCGGGTAGGCGTCGCCCATGTACGGGGTCCAGCCGATCACGCAGTCGCCCGTGATGACGATCCGGTCGTCGGGCAGGTGCACGAAGACGTCGCCCTCGGTGTGGGCGCGCCCGAGGTGGTGGAGGTGGATCTCGCGACCCCGGCCGAGCCGGAGGAAGCCCTGGAAGGCGACGGTGGGCAGGGCCGGCTTCATCGCGCGCAGCTCCGTCAGGAAGGCCTCGGCCTGACGGCGGTCGTCGCCGTCGGGGAGTGCCGCGATCTCCGCGGGCAGCTCCCGGATCTGGTCCTGGATCCGCGTGACGCTCTTGCGCACCATCGCCTCGCGCGTGACGTCGCTCGTGACGATCTCGACCTCGGGGAACGTGGCCGGATAGACCTCGTTGCCCTGCCAGTGATCCCAGTGGAAGTGCGTGTTGACGAGATAGCGGACGGGCTTCGACGTCATGGAGGCGACCGCGCTCACGAGCTCCCGCGCCGCGGACGGCTTGGAGTGCGAGTCGACGACCAGCACGCCGTCGCGCGTCTCGACGATCGCGCTGTTGCAGTTGACCTTGTACGCGGCGGCGGCCACGGCGACGTGGACGCCGTCCGCGACCTTCTTCACCTCGAACAGCGGCGTGCTCACGATCGTCCTCCCTGCCCGGCGCGGGTGGTCGCGCCCGGCTTCAGTGCACGCTCGAGCTCCGCGACGACGTCGGCGCTCGACGCCACGCGGCCGAGCAGGCGCGCGAAATTCTCGCAGCTGGCGTCGTGCAGCCGCTGGCTCGCCGCCCCGCAGCCGTCCTCGACGACCAGGCAGCGGAACCCGCGGTCAGCCGCGTCGCGCGCGGTGCCCTCGACGCAGGAATTGGTCGAGATGCCGGTGAAGAGCAGTTGCTCGACGCCCCACGCGCGCACGAGACGCTCGAATCCCGAGGAGTGAAACGCGCTCATGGTGGTCTTGTGGACGACGGGCTCGCCCGGGCGCGGCCTGAGTTCGTCCAGGACCTCGTGCTCGTGGTTGCCGTCCGTGTTGCCGATCGCCTCCGCGAACGGACGCATGTGCGGCGGCAGGTCGCTGAAGTCGGGCAGCGCCGATCCCACCACCAGGTACACGACGCGCAAGCCGTGGGCCCGGAAGAACGCCAGGAGCCGCTGGATCGTCGGCACCACGACGCGCTCGATGCGCTCGAATCGGTAGGCGCCGAGCGCCGCCTCGCCGCGCTCGGTGAGCAGCCGCCCAAGCCCGTGCCGGCGCGATCCGCTCGCGTACTGCATGTCGACGACGACGAGCGCGGCGCGCGCGGGGTCGAGCGCGAACGGCGGGTTGAACATCGCGGCGTAGTCGCGGCTCACAGCAGCCTGAACACCCGCGGCAGCACGAGGGTGAACCACGGGACGAGGATGATCACCGCGAGGCCCGCGCTCAGCACCGCGACGAAGGGCAGCATGGCCCGCGTGGCTCGGTCGACCGAGATGTCGGCGATGCCGCACGCGATGAAGAGCCCGACGCCGATCGGGGGCAGGAAGAGTCCGATCCCGACGGCGGCCACGATGACGATCGCGTAGTGGATGGGATGGATGCCGAGGTCGACCGCGACGGGCAGCAGGCTCGGCAGCAGGATGATGACGGCGGGCAGGCCCTCGATCACCGCACCGAAGAACACGAACACCAGCGCCGTGGCGACGAGGAACACGAGGCTCGATCCCGGGACGGCGGTCATCACGCGAAGCAACGCCGTCGACATCTGCTGCACCGTCAGGTACCACGACACCAGACCGGCCGCGGCGAGAAGCAGTCCCACCGCTCCCGTCACCATCGCGGCGTTCACGACGATGGCCGGGAGGTCGCGCCACGCGATCTCCCGGTACACGAACAATCCGACCACCGCGGCGTAGAGCACCGCGAGCACCGAGGCCTCCGTCGGCGTCATGACGCCGCCCAGGATCCCACCGAAGATGATGGCCGGCATGCCGAGCGGGATGAGGGCCTCCCGGAACGCGCGCGCGAGGCCGTGCACTGACGGCGGCGGCCCCGCCGCCACGGCGGTGCGTCGCGCGCTCCACCCGATGTACGCCATCAACACGACGGCCAGCACGACGGCGGGGATGAAGCCCGCCGTGAACAGCGCGGCGACCGACAGGCTGGCCACCGAGCCGATGACGATCATCAGGATGCACGGCGGGACGAGGATGCCCATCGCAGAAGCCGCCGACACGATGGCCACCGACAGCTCGCGGCTGTACCCGGCGCGCACCATCGCCGGGATCGTGGTCGCCGCGACGGCGGAGACGTCGGCGACGGTGGACCCCGAGATACCGGAGAAGATGTACTCCGCCGCCACGACCGCCATGCCGAGGCCGCCGCGCACCCAGCCCACGAGCGCGACGGCGAGGGCGACCAGTCGTCGCGCGATGCCGCCCGTCTCCATCAGCGCGCCGGCGAGCACGAAGAGCGGGAACGCGAGCAGCACGAAGGAGTCGACTTGATGCAGCATCGTCTGCACGGCGGTGGCCAGCGGCGCAGGCGACGCCAGCAGCAAGCCGATGTAGCCGGAGAGACCGACGGTGACCGCGACCGGCGCGCCCACGAGCAAGAGCGCGAGGAAGGCGAGGCCGACGAGCGTCATCAGTCCCGGCCCCGCAGCAGCGACCAGAGCTGCGGAAGCGCGAAGACGATCGTCAGCGCGCCGCCCACGGGCAGCGCGGCGAAGAACCACAGCATCGAGATCTCCATGGCGTCGGTCGTCTGCCGGCGCGCCACCGGATAGATGGCCCAGCCTCCCGCGATCAGCACGCCGGCGAAGGCGATCACGCAGCAGCTGACGACCACGTCGGCCCCGCGCCGTGCGCGCGCGCCGAGCCGGTCCACGAGCAGGTGCAGGCGGAAGTGGGCGCGCCGCCGCACCGCCACGACGGCGCCCAGGAAGATCATCCACACGAAGCACAGGCGGGCGATCTCGTCGTACCACTGAAACGTGCTCTGCAGCACGTAGCGACTGAAGACGCCCACCGCGACGTCCGCGACCAGCACGACGGTGAGGCCGAGGCAGGCGGCCTCCACGGCGGCCGCGAGGAGCATGGTCGCGGGCACGACTAGCGTGCCTGGGCCTTGGCCTCCGCGAACACGCGATCCATCAGTTCCTTGCCGACCTTGCCCTCGAGGAACTTGTACACGGGCGCGGCGCGGTCCTGGAACAGCTTGGGGTCCTTCACCTCGTTGACCTGGACACCCTTCTGCTTCATGAGGGCGAGCGAGGCGGCCTCGTGCTTGAGCTCTTCCTGACGATGGAAGGCGCACGTCGCGGTCATCGTCTCCTCGATCACCTTCTTCAGGTCGGGCGCCAGGGCGTTGTACTTGGCGCTCGCCATCATCCAGATGCCGGGCGGATAGAAGTGGTGGGTGAGCGAGTAGTACTTGATGATCTCGTGGAACTTGTCCGACGTCGTGACGTCGGCGGGCAGCTCGAGCCCGTCCACCGTCCCCTGCTTCACGGCGAGGTACACCTCGCCCCACGCCATCGGGACCGGGTTCGCGCCGAAGCTCTTGAACAGCTCGGTGAGCGTCGGGATGGGTGGGACGCGGATGGTCTGACCCTTGAGGTCGTCGGGGACCAGGATGGGTCGCTTGTTGGAGAGCACGTTGCGGAAGCCGTAGCCGCCGCCGTAGCAGAAGCCGTGCGCGCCGAGCGGCTCCAGCCGCTTCATCATCTCCTTGCCGAGCGGCCCGTCCACCACGCGCCAGATGTGCTCGCGGTCCTTCCAGAGGAACGGGGGATCGAAGGCGAGGAACTTCGGATCCCACTTGCCCCCGATCGACGACGTCACGATGGCGCCGAGATCGATCGTCCCGAGCTGGAATCCCTCGAGCATCACGTTCTCGTTCTTGGCCAGCGCGCCCCCGGGATAGACCTCGATCTTGAGCTTGCCGCCGCTCTTCGCCTCCGCGAGCTCCTTGAACTTCACCGCGGCGGTGCTGAACGCGCTCTCGGGTCCGACGATGGTGGCGAGCTTGAGCGTCGTCTGGGCGTGGGCCAGCCCGGCCACGCACACGACGGCGAGGAGCAGCGCAACGGCGACGGTTCGCTTCATGAGCACTCCTCCACGGTGATGTCGTGCGGGGCTAGCACACGGGACGGTTGAGCACCTCGGCGGCGATCTTGCGGGAGACGTGGCGGCCGTCGGACGTCGTCCCGACCAGCTTGCCGCCCTCGACGATCACACGTCCGCGCAGGATCGTCGCGACCGGCCAGCCGCTGACGCGCCAGCCTTCCCACGGGCTGTAGTCGCTCACGTGGAAGTCGTCGCGCGTGAGGGTCTTGTCGAGGCCCGGATCGATGAGCGCGATGTCGGCGTCGCTGCCCGGCGCCAGCGCGCCCTTCTTGGGGTAGAGCCCGAAGATCTTCGCCGCGTTCGCCGACGTGATGTCGACGAAGCGCGGGAGCGTCATCCCGCGCTTGCGGACGCCCTCGCTGTACGCGATCCCCATGCGGGCCTCGGCCCCGACGTTGCCGCCCGTGACGTCCTCGATGGTCTTGCCGCGCAGCTTGAGCTCGAGGCTCGTGGGGTACTCGTCGGTGGCGAGGGTCGAGAGGCCGTCGCGCACGAGACCGTCCCACAGCGCCGCCTGGTCCTCGGGCAGCTTGAGCGACGGGTAGGTGTGCGAGCAGAAGCCGCGCGGCGTCTTGTAGTACTCGGCGTTGAAGCACGTGTACTGATGGAGGGTCTCGCCGTAGACGGGCATGCCCTGCCCGCGCGCTTCCTTGATGGCCTCCACACCTTCCCTGGCCGACGTGTGCACGAAGTAGACGGCGCTGCCGGTGGCGCGGGCCAGCGTGAGCGTGCGACGGAACGCCAGGTCCTCGGACAGCTTGCTGTGCACGAGATGGAGGTTGGTGCCCTCCATCCGCTTCTCCTCGCGATGCCGCTCGTAGTTGAACATCACGACGTCCTCGTCCTCGCCGTGCACGACCAGGAGCCCGCCCGCCTTCACGAGCTTCTCCATGGCGTACCCGATGCGGCCGAAGTCGATGCGATTGCCCGAGCGCTTGGGATGGGGGGGCAGCACGTTGGTGGTGAAGACCTTGAAGCTCGGGTGCCCGCTCTGCACCGCCTCGGCCAGCGACTCGAACGTGCGGAGCGGCAGCGCCCCCGCCAGCGTGATGTGAAAGGCGTAATCGACGTACGAGTTTCCCTGCCACCGCTTCATGCGCTTCTCGAGGACGTCCTGCAGCTCGTTCCCCGGGCGCACGTAGGCGAAATCGATGTGGGTCGTGGTGCCCCCGAACGCCATCCCGCGCGTGTCCTCTTCCGGACCCAGCGTGATGCTCGGGCTCTCGGGATGGGACATGATGTCGTGCGCGAGGTGGCAGTGCGGATCGATCCCGCCGGGCACGACGACCTTGCCCGTCGCGTCGATGACGCGGGCGCTCTCGGCGGGAAGGCTCCCGGGCAGACCGAGGGTCGCGATCCGCTCGCCCTGCACACCGATGTCCCAGTCGCCCACGCCGTCCGGAGTGACGACCTGTCCGCCGCGCACGATCAGATCAAGCATGGCGGGAGACTACTCCCCGCCCGCCACGCCGGTCAACGTCAGGGGGCCGGTGGCCGAGGATCCTCGTCGACACGCACGACCGCCCACCCCTTCGCCCTGAGATCGTGGTCGACGTGCGGTCGCTTGCGCCGGCCGGGGGCCTCCGTGGCGCTCGCGCCGTCCCGGCCGAAGACGCGCTTCAGACGATGCACCAACCGCTGCATCCGGCCGGGACGCGCGGGCGGCGCGGGGCGACGATCGTAGATGATCTCCACCCCCGGCTCGCGCCCCACCGTGAGCAGCAGCTGCCGGTACGCCGCGGCGTTCTCCCGGGCGACGATGAACATCTTGCGCGGCATCGACGTCGGCCGGAGCGCCATCAAGGTCGGCGTGACGAACAGGGTCGACGTGGCCTCGTCGCTCTCGAGGCGCACCGCGAGTGGGGAATCGAGCATCGGGCTGTCGACGTAGGCGGGCAGTGTGAGGTGCAGCATCTCACGCTCCCGGGGCGCTGCCGATGATGGCCGCGATCGTCTGCAGGCCGGTCATCAGGGCGCGATACAGGACGCCACCCGGCTGGAAGACCACGAGTCCGCCCGCGGCGAGCATCGCCACCACGATCGTGTACTCCACCATCTCCGCACCACGCTCGTTGCACACCAGCCGGCCATCGTTCTCATGCCGCATCCCCTCGGTCTAAGTCGCCGCGCGTTGCCTCCTTCCATGCGGTTGCGCGGTCACCGAACGTCGTCATCACCTGCACCAGAGCGTACAGGGCTGCGACCGAGCGCAACAATTCATCGAACGTTCTAGACCAGCCTCGCGGCGCGACGACCTGCGCGTCGTGTGCGGCCCGGGGGCGGTATCATCCCGCTCGTCATGGCGACCAGGCCGCGCGTCGCGCTCATCGGCACCGGGGGCACCATCTCCTCGATCGGGCGCGACAGCCTCGATCTGTGGGAGTACATGGACACGAGTCGCAAGGCGGAGCCGGCCGAATTGCTGGCGCGGTTCCCCGAGGTCGGCGCCGCGGCTGACATCGTGCCGCTCCCGTATCGCGCGGTGGGCAGCACCGCGATCGGACCGACGGACTGGCTCGCCCTTGACGCCGCCGTGCATGCGGCCGTGTCGCGCGAGGCGCCGCTCGCGGGCGTCGTCATCACGCACGGCACCGCGACGCTGGAAGAGACGGCGTATTTCCTGAACCTCACGCTGACGTGCGACGCCACCGTCGTCGTCGTCGGTGCCCAGCGTCCCGCCACGGGCCTCAGCACGGACGCCGGGCTGAACTTGCTGAACGCGGTGCGCGTGGCCGGCGCGCCCGAGGCGCGAGGTCTCGGTGTGCTCGTCTTGCTCAACGACGAGATCCAGGCCGCGCGCGAGGTGACCAAGGCGTCGACGCTCCGTCTCGAGACGTTCCGGAGCCACGACCTCGGCATGCTGGGCTACGCGGATCCCGACGGTCGCGTCGCGATCTACCGACGTCCGACGCGACGCCACGCCCCCGCGACCGAGTTCGACGTGCGCGGTCGGACGGGGCTGCCGCGCGTCGACGTCGCGGCCTCGTACGCCGGCGCCGACGGGACCGCGATTCGCGCGTTCGTCGACACCGGCGCGCGCGCCATCGTGGCGGCCGCGCTGGCGCCCGGCCTCGTGACGCCGTCGGAGACCGAGGCGCTGCTGGACGTCCGGAAGCGCGGCGTGCTCGTCGTGATCTCGAGCCGGGCGGGCAGCGGCCGCGTCCTGCCCCGCAC